>JAOPZP010000282.1 GCA_025964055.1 Conexibacter sp. | reverse complement strand
GCCGCCCCACACCACGGCCGCCCCAGCCACCCGGCGACAGCGACCCGGCGACCCGCGCGAGCCCCCGCCCCGTCCCCTACTCCTGCTCGATGAGCCGCCCGCGAAGGCGCAGCACGGCCTTCGTGTGCAGCTGCGAGATGCGGGACTCGGTGACGCCGAGGACCTCGCCGATCTCGCGCAGCGTGAGGTTCTCGTAGTAGTAGAGCGCCACGACCAGCTTCTCGCGCTCGGGCAGGCGCGCGATGGCGTCGGCCACCCGGTCCTTCAGGTCCGTCTGGTCCATGACCGCAGCCGGGTCCGGCGCGTTCTCGTCGGTCAGGGTGTCCAGCAGCGAGACGGCGTCCCCGGAGGAGTCGCCGACCGTCCAGAGCTCGTCCAGCGCGGCGACGGTCGAGTTGGAGATCTGCAGCAGCGACTCGTGGAAGTCCTCGACCGCGACGCCCAGCTCCTTGGACATCTCCTCGTCAGTCGGCGCCCGCTGCAGCGAGTGCTCGAGCTTCGTGTTGGCCTTCTCGATCTCGCGGGCCTTGGCGCGCACAGACCGCGGCACCCAGTCCAGGGAGCGCAGCTCATCGATGATCGCCCCCTTGATCCGGGTGATCGCATAGGTCTCGAACTTGATCTCGCGCTCGAGGTCGAACCGCTCGATCGCGCTGATCAGGCCCACCAGGCCGTAGGAGATGAGGTCGGCCTCCTCGACGTGGGCCGGCAGCCCCGAGGCCATGCGGCCCGCCACGTACTTGACCAGCGGCGAGTACGCGACGACGAGTCGCTCCCGTGCGTGCGTGTCCCCGGTGCCCTTGTAGCGGCGCCACAGGTCCCGCAGCTCAATGGCCTTGACGTTGGTCTCCATCCCAGATCCGTGCTCAAGCCCTCGGATGGGCGTTGGCGTACGCCGACTTGAGCCTCGCGGACTCTACCCGAGTGTAGATCTGCGTCGTGGAGATGCTGCTGTGGCCCAGCAGCTCCTGGATCGTGCGGAGGTCGGCGCCGCCGTCCAGCAGATGCGTCGCGAACGAGTGCCGCAGCGCGTGCGGGTGAGCGCCGCCCTGCAGCGCCGCGCGGCGGGCCCAGACCTTCAGCCGGCGGCGCACGTCGGAGGTCGACAGCCGCCGGCCCGACTTCGACAGGAACAGCGCGGGCTCGGCGCGGTCGGTCTGCAGCGCCGGCCGCGCGCGCTCGACGTAGCGCGCCAGCGCCCGGGCGGCGGCCTCGCCGACCGGCACGATGCGGGTCTTGTCACCCTTGCCCTCGACGCGCACCTCCTCGGCGTCGAAGTCGAGCGAGCCCTGGTCGAGGTTGACGAGCTCCTCGGCGCGCAGGCCGCAGGCGTAGGCCAGCTCGAACAGCGCGCGGTCGCGGACGTCCAGCGGCGTGGTCGTCGGGATGCGGTCCAGCAGCTCGGCGACCTCGTCGGCCTTCAGGACGCGCGGCAGCTTGGACGGCTTCTTGGGCGCGGGCACCAGGTCGGCCGGGTTCGCCGGGATCTGGCCGTGCTCGCGCAGGGTCCGGTACAGCGCGCGGATCGCGGCGAGCTTGCGGGCGACGGTCGCGGCGACGACGTCGCGCTGACCCAGCGCGGCGGCGTAGCGGCGCAGGACGCGCGTGGTCACCTCGACAGGATCGAGCTCCTGGGCGGTGCACCACAGGGCGAACTGGCCGCAGTCGTAGGCGTAGGCGCGCCGGGTGCGCGCGGCCGCGCCGCGGCGGGCGAGGTCGCCGTCGAAGAGGCGCAGCGCGTCGCGCCACGCGGACCCGAGCTCGGGGACCGCCGGCGCGGGCTCTCTATCCTCTGGGGTTGTGGGGATCTTCTTCATCGACACGCAATCAGGTCAGGTCGCGACCGCTCGGCAGCTCGTGGAGGCGGGCGTCACGACGCCCGCCAACGACGACCAGCCGCCCCGCCCCTGGCACCGCATCCAGGGCACGGCCGACGCCACGACGCTTTGGTACGCGGTGATGCGGAAGCAGACGCGCGGGATCTTCATCGGCACCTTGGTGTTTCGCCACACCGACCACCATGCCTCCCTGCTGGCCGACGGCTGGGAGGAGGTCGACGTGGACGAGATCCGCGGCAGCGGCGACAGCGGCACGCAGGTCGATCAGGAGGAGCGGGCCTGGCCATAGGCCGGGGCGGGTGGGCGAGCGGCACGCAGCGCGCGCTCAGGCGATGAAGATGGGGGCGCCGACCGGTACGCGTGGATACAAGTCCTCGACGTCCGGGATGCGCATGCGCACGCAGCCGTGCGAAGCGGCGTGGCCGATCGTGCCGTACTCGCTGGGGTCCACCCCGTGGATCCCCGCGCCGTTGAAGATGCCCAGCCAGCGCGCCTTGAGCGGGTTCGCCGCCGTGCCGCCGGGCACGACGTCGCCGCGTTGGTCCTTGGGGACCCAGTCGGAGTTCGGCTTGGTCCAGGCGGGATCGACCGCCTTGTTCTGGATGTGGTACAGCCCGGCGGGCGTGTCGAGGCCGACCGCGCCGATGGCCACGGAGTAGGTCTTGACCGGCTTGAGGTCCTTGTACACCGTGAGCTTGAACGCCTCGCGGTTGACGATCAGCGCCGTCCCGTACTGCTGGACGATGCTCTGGCTGCTGACCTTGGGCGCCACGTGGTGGGTCGTCGCGCTCATGCGCCGGGTCGCCGTCGGCGAGACGATCGCGGCGTTGATGCGCCGGTGCAGCTGGGTCGCGTCGAGCGCCAAGCCGTCGTGGCTGGGGGTCGTCTGCGGTCCCGACACGGCGAACTTGATCGTCGCGTTCGTCGCCGGCCGGTTCACGGAGCGGCGCACGCGGTCCAGCAGGCGGATGACCGCGGCGTCGGAGAACGTGACCTGCGGCTTGATGTGGGCGTTGAGCTTCTCGCCGGTGAGCCCGCGGTAGCTGCGCTGCAGGACGTTGCCCTGGCGGCTGCGGGCCAGCGCGTCGTCGACGGTGGCGTCGAGGTTGGTGGCGATCCGCGCCTCGCGGGCGCTCAGCTGCCAGCGCCGGCCGCCGTGGTCGACGACGATCGGCCGGCGCAGCGGCTCGAGGATCTGCCGGCGCAGCTTCGCGGCCGCCGCGTCGTGCTTGAGGCCGCCGATGTCCACCCCGCCCACGATCACGCCCGGTGCGATCGTGTCCTGGCGGCCGTGGTCGTAGACCATCGTGGCGGCGCCGAGGATGAGGAGCGCCGCCACGAGGGCGGCGACAGCGATGAGCGGTTTGGAGCGCAAGGGAGAGGAGGAGGCGGGCTCGCGCAGGGTAGACGGTCGGGCAAGGCGGCAAAAGCCCTGCAAGGGGCGGTGCTGCCCCCATGGGGCGCAGCGCCGCTCCTTTCGGTGTCAGACCGCGGACGTCTCGTGCCCGGCCAGGAGCCGGTCGATGCCGCGCAGGACGCTGGCCCGGCGGCCGTGCTCGGCCTCGAGATCGCGCAGCGCCCGGAGGTCGGCGGGACCCAGCGACGGCAGCAGCGCGAGGATCTCGCGGGCGGTCAGCGAGCCGTAGGAGGTGGGCGCCTTCGGGCGCTCGGGCCCGTCCTCGTCGCGGGCGTCGGGCGCCGCGTCGTGGGCGCCCGGCGCCGTGTTGGCCGGCGCCAGCTGTGGCCGGGCGTTGGCCTGGCGCACGCTCGGGCTGAAGCGCAGGAACTCCTCGACCGCCGCCTCGTAGCGGTAGCTGCCGCCCGCCGCGCCGCGCAGGATCGGCTCGAGCTTCTGCTGCTCACGGAGCCGCAGGATCGTCTCGCGCGTCGTGTGCTGGTAGCGGAACCCGGTCGCCTTGAAGCGGCGGTTGTCCAGCGCGCGGCCGAAGCGCAGTTGGGGCAGCAGCTCGTCGGAGATCGGCGCGCCGGCGCGGCGCAGCGCGGCCGCGGCGACGCCCGTCCCCCACGGCGGCAGGACCGGTGCTAGCGGCTTGCCGAGCAGGTCGACGACCTCCGACAGCGCCAGCACGCCGTCGGCGGCGCAATTGAAGATGCCGTCGAG
>JAOPZP010000277.1 GCA_025964055.1 Conexibacter sp. | reverse complement strand
AGCGCGCCGAGGTTCTTGCGGGCGGTGCGGCTGGCGACGGTCAGGACGTATGGGCGGCCGGCGAGGCCGAGCGCGGCGCGCGCGCCGGCGGCGTCGGCGTCGGGCGTGAAGCGCTCGTCCGCCCCGCCGGGCACGACCGCGACCCGGTCAGCGCCGACGCCCAGCAGCTCGACCACCTCGTCGCGCGAGAAGGCCGACGGCGTGACGATCAGCCGCGCCCGCGCGGCGATCCGCGGCAGCATCGCGCGCTGCCAGCGGACGTAGAGCGGGGAGTACCAGCCGGGCTCGCGCAGCGGCGCGACGTCGTGCAGGACGACGACCGTCCGGCGGCTGGCCAGCGGCGCGAGGTTGGCCGGGCAGAGGATCGCCCGTGTGCCGCGGGCGGCGGCCTGCGCGGGCAGGACGAGCTGCTCCCAGGCGTGTCCGGCGCGATGCGCGAGCGCCGCCGGCGGGCGCGCCACGGCGTAGCGGCCTGGCGCGAGGACCGGCAGCCGCGCCGTCAGCTCGCGCGCCCAGCGCTCGACGCCTCCGAGCTCCGCCCGCGCCGCGGCGCGGGCGTCGATGAGGACCGGGGCGCTCAGCGCGCCTCGATGTCGGCCAGGTGTGCGACGTTCGCCGCATCGGCCGGATCGGCGCTCGGGCTCGCGGCGAACCAGGCGTCGAGGATCTCGCCCAGCTCGGCGGCCGAGGTCGTGCGCAGCGAGAGCGCGAGGACGTTGGCGTCGTTCCAGCGCCGCGCGCCCTCGGCGGTGGCCGCGTCGGCGCACAGCGCGGCCCGCACGCCGCCCACCTTGTTGGCGGCGATGGACGCCCCGGTGCCGGTCCAGCAGCAGACGATGGCCTGCTCGGCGCGGCCCTCGGCGACGTCCCGGGCGGCCGCCTCGGCCGACCACGCCCAGTCGTCGCGGGCGTCGGGTGCCAGCGCGCCGTGGGCGGCGACGACATCGTGCCCGCGGTCGCGCAGCGCGTCGCCGACGGCGTCGGCGACGCCGGTCCGCTCGTCGGCTGCGACGGCGATCCGCATGCCCGGAGTATGACCGGCGGTTCCGCCCGGGAGCCCTTGCGGCGACCTGTCCTGTGCGCCCGACGTCCTTGATGCCCGCGCGACCATGCCCGGGTCGCCCTCCCCGCCCATTTCCCGGTATGCGCGCGCTGGACGGTCGTCGTAGCTGGGCTGACGAACCGGCCTCCGACCGCCACCATGTCGCTGTGAGCGCGGACTGCACCCACGACGCGACGTCCCCGGGGCTCCTCCCGGCGGTCGTCGGCATGCAGAAGCTGGGGGCCCACTTCCGGGCCGAAGCGGTACGAGTGGCGGAGGACGAGGGATGGCTGTGACCGAGGGACTGGACTACGTGCCGCTGGAGGGCCGTTTAGGCTCCGGCCCGATGGATGGCTCGTCCAACGCCGCGGGGGTGACGCCGGAGGGCGTGCGCGCGGGAGACCGTGCCGCGCTGCAGGCGCTGGTCGATCGTCGCGGTCCCGCAGTGGTCGCCTTCTGCACCCAGGTGTGCGGGCCGCAGGCCGCCGAGCGCGCCGCCGCCGAGGCGTTCGCGCGCTTCCGCGCCGCGGTGCGCGACGCGCACACGCTCGGTGGCCTCGATCCCGAGGCGCTGCTGCGCGGGGCGACCCGCCACGCCGCCGCGTCGATGGCGCGCCAGCCGTCGGGGCCGCCGCCCCACGGCCGGCTGCGCAGCCGCGGCACCCAGACCTGCGAGCACGTGCCGACGATGCTGGCCGCGCGCGCCAACGGCGCGCTGGGCGACGCCGACGTCGAGCGCCTCGGCCGCCACCTCGAGCGCTGCGAGCGCTGCAACGCGCTGGACGAGATCTTCCGCCGCGCCGAGCTGGCCTATCAGGATCCGGCGATCGAGCGGCTGGGCAGCGACACGACCACCGTCCTGCTGGCCGCGCTGGAGGCCGTCTCCGAGCACGGCGTCGGCACCGCGCCGGCGCCCGCCGCCGACGCGCCCGCCGCGGTGGCGCTGGACGGGGCGTTCGGGCACCTTCCCGAGCTCGACGACGAGGTGCCGATCGAGGTCGTGCCGGTCGCGGCCGAGCCGGAGCCGGAGCCCGAGGCCGTCGCCGAGCCCGACGCCGCGGCCGCCGACCTCATCGCGGTCGAGCACGTCGACGATCCCGCCGAGGAGCTCGACCCCGAGGCGCTGGCCGCGGAGCCGCTGCCCGACGGCGAGCCTCCGCTGCCCGACGGCCCGACCTTCTACGCCACCGCCGAGCACGACGCGGTCGAGCTCGGCGAGACCGTCGAGTGGGACGAGGTGCCCGACGTCGCCGGCGACGACGAGGGAGCCGTCGTCCACGCACCCGCGCCGCTGCTGGAAGGTGGCCACACGCGCCGCAGCCGGCCACGGCCGCTCGCGGTCGCGCTGCCGGTGCTCCTGGTCGCCGCCTGCATCGCCGGCGCCCTGGCGCTGGCCGGCGTCTTCGGCGGCAACGACCCGACGCCGCCCGTGGAGCGCACGAGCGCCCCGCGCGTCCAGGCCCCGGTGCTCACCCCGCTGCCGCTGAAGGTCAAGGCGCCGGCACCGTCGACGGCGGTCACGCCGAGCACGACCGGGACGACGACGGGCGCCGGCACCGCCACGACGGGCGCCGCCACGCCCGGCACGGCCACGACGCCGGGCACCACCACGCCGGGCACCACCACGCCCTAGACCCCTTTTCGGCTTTTTGGGCAGGAACGCTAACCGGACTCGGGGGTCCGGTTCGCTATGGTTTGCGGACCCTCGGGTCCACTTATGCCCCATCTCTCTCCCCCCGCCCGTCCCAACCCCAACCGCAGCCTGCTGATCCTCAGCACGGCCGCCCTCGCCTTCGCGCTCGCCCAGACGACGCTCATCCCCGCTCTCGGGGACCTCAAGACCCAGCTGCACACCGACTCCTCCGGCGTCGCGTGGACGCTCACCGGCTACCTGATCGCCGCCGCGATCTTCACCCCGCTCTTCGGCCGGCTCGGCGACATGTTCGGCAAGCGCCGCATGTTGGTGCTGTCGCTCGGCGCCTTCGTCTTCGGCTCGATCGTCGCCGCGCTGGGCCACTCGCTGGAGACCGTCGTCCTCGGCCGCGTCCTGCAGGGCGTCGGCGGCGGCATCTTCCCGCTGTGCTTCGGCATCATCCGCGACGAGTTCCCGCGCGAGCGCGTCGGCCAGAGCATCGGCCTCATCTCGGCGACGCTGGGCATCGGCGGTGGCCTCGGCCTGGTCATCGGCGGCCTGCTCGTCGACCACGCCTCCTACCACTGGATCTTCTGGCTGAGCGCCGCGATGTCGGCCGCCGCCGCCGTCGCGATCTTCCTGTACATCCCGGAGTCGCCGGACCGCACCCCCGGCAAGGTCGACCTGCGCGGCGCCGTCGTGCTCGGCGTCGGGCTCGTGCTGCCGATGGTCGCGATCTCGCGCGCCAACACCTGGGGCTGGGGCGCGCCGAAGACGCTCCTGCTCCTCGGCGCCGGACTTGCCGTGCTCGCCGCGTGGGTCCAGCTGCAGCGCAAGACGCGCGAGCCGCTGGCCGACGTCACCGTGCTCGCGTCGCCCCCGGTCCTGATGACCAACATCGCCACGCTGTTCGTCGGCTTCGGGATGTTCGGGTCCTACATCTTGATCCCGCAGCTGGCCGAGGCCGCGAAGTCCACCGGCTACGGCTTCGGCCTCTCGGCCACGGCCGCAGGCGTCCTGATGCTGCCCTCGGCGCTGGCGATGCTGTTCGTCGGCCCGATCTCGGGGATCCTCGGGGCCAAG
>JAOPZP010000268.1 GCA_025964055.1 Conexibacter sp. | reverse complement strand
CTGCTCGTCCTGCTCGGCGTGACCCACGGCGACGACGAGGCCGCCGCCGACAAGCTGGCCGACAAGGTCCGCGCGCTGCGGATCTTCGAGGACGCCGAGGGCAAGATGAACGAGTCGCTCGGCGACGGGCGCGAGGTGCTGGTCGTCAGCCAGTTCACGCTCTACGGCGACGCGCGCAAGGGCAACCGGCCGTCGTTCGTGAACGCCGCCCGGCCCGAGGTCGCCGAGCCCCTGTACGAGCGGTTCCGCGCCCGGCTCGGCGCGCCCGGCGGCCGCTTCGGCGCGCACATGGACGTCGAGCTGGTCAACGACGGGCCCGTGACGCTCCTGCTCGAAACGCCGTAGACCGCGACGCCGTCGTATGGTGCGGGCCATGCCGCCCGAGGAACGGTTCGTCCCCCGCTTCGCCGCCGAGCCGCCGCAGGAGCTGCTGCCCTACGGCCGCTGGGCCGACCGCCTGCGCGAGGAGTTCCTCGCCGCGTGCCTGACGATCGACGACGACGTCGGCGAGCCCGGCGACCTGATCTGGTACCCCGACCGCACCTGGGGCGGGCGCACCTACGTGCCGGTCACGTCGCGCACGTCGAGCGGCCTGGAGCTCTACGGCACGGTCACCTACGCGCCCGCCGTCGAGGAGGGCCAGGAGCCCGAGCACTTCCGCGCGACCGCCGACTGGACCGAGGAGACCGTCGAGGCCAACCCCGAGTGGACGATCGACGTCTGCGAGGAGGTCGTCGGCGGGTGGCGCGGCGAGCAGGGCAAGGTCGCGGCGATGACGCTCGTCTGGGGCACGCCGGTCGTCGACCGCGTCGCCGTCGCCACCGCCGAGCTCGGCGGCCTGACCGTCGACCAGTGCCTGCTGATCGAGAACCGCTTCACGCTCCTGGCGCCCGACGACTACCGCGGCGACACGCTCGACGTCGCGGTCTTCGACGGGCTCGGCCGCGAGCTCGCGCGCGAGTCGCTCTACGCCGACGACGGCGAGGACGACGAGGACGGCAGCGACGACGAGGCGCGGGCCGACGAGGCGTGATGGACGTCGAGACCGCGATCCGGACGCGGCGCACGCACAAGGCCTACGGACCCGACCCGGTCGACCGCGCGACGCTGACCGCGCTGCTCGACCTCGGCCGCTGGGCGCCCAACCACCACCTGACCAACCCGTGGCGCTTCCGCGTCCTGGGGCCGGTCGCGGTGGAGCGGCTGAAGGCGGCCGTCGGCCCGGAGGGCGCGACCAAGCTAGACCGCGCGCCGACGCTCGTCGCCGTCTCCTACGTCCGGACGCCCGACGATCCGGCCGCCGACGAGGAGGACCTGCTGGCCGCCGGCAGCGCCGCCTACGCCATCCTGCTCGGTGCCCACGCGCGTGGGCTGGCGGGTTACTGGCGCACGATCGGCGTGCTCAACGAAGAGGCCGGCCGCGCCGCGATCGGGCTGCCCGAGGGCGAGCACGCCATCGGCGTCCTGCACCTCGGCACGCCGCGCCAGGAGCAGCGCGTGCCGGAGCGCGCGCCGCTGGCCGACGTGCTGACGTTCCTGGACTGAGACGCATGGACGACGGCGAAGCAGGCCACCCGCGCAGCTCGAGCGCCGCCGGCAAGGCCGCCCTGACGGTCGGCGCCCTGGGCGTCGTCTTCGGCGACATCGGCACGAGCCCGCTGTACGCGCTGCAGACCGTCTTCGCCGCCGACCACCACGCGGTCCGGCCGACGCAGGTCGGCGTCTACGGCGTGATCTCGCTCGTCTTCTGGACGATCACGATCATCGTCTCGCTGAAGTACGTGACGTTCATCATGCGCGCCGACAACGCCGGCGAGGGCGGGATCATGGCGCTGATCGCCCGCATCGAGACGGTCTCGCTGAAGCGCCGCTCGGCGCAGATGACGCTCGTGGCGCTCGGGATCTTCGGGGCGTCGCTGTTCTACGGCGACGGGATGATCACGCCGGCGATCTCGGTCCTCTCGGCCGTCGAGGGCCTCGAGCTGGTGTCGCCCAGCCTCGAGCAGCTCGTCGTGCCGATCACGCTCGTGATCCTCACCGTGCTGTTCGGCATCCAGCGCTTCGGCACGGGCGCGGTCGGCCGGGCGTTCGGGCCGGTCATGGCCGTGTGGTTCTCGCTGCTGGCGATCGCCGGGTTGCGCCAGGTCATCCACCACCCGGGCATCCTGCGCGCGATCTCGCCCACCTACGGCGTCGACTTCCTGCTGCACCACGGCTCGGTCGCGTTCATCGCGCTGGGCTCGGTCGTGCTGACGGTGACCGGCGCCGAGGCGCTCTACGCCGACATGGGGCACTTCGGCCGCTCGCCGATCCGGCGCGCCTGGTTCGCCCTGGTGTTCCCGGCGTTGATCCTCAACTACATGGGCCAGGGCGCGCTGATCCTCCACACGCCCAAGGCCATCGACAGCCCGTTCTTCCTGCTGTTCCCGGACTGGTCGCGGATCCCGATGGTCCTGCTGGCGACCGCCGCGACGGTCATCGCCTCGCAGGCGGTCATCTCCGGCGCGTTCTCGGTGACGCGCCAGGCCGTGCAGCTCGGGTTCCTGCCGCGGCTGACGATCCTCCACACCTCGCGGCGCGAGATCGGGCAGGTCTACGTCCCGGTCGTCAACTGGGGGATCTTCGTCGCCGTCGTCGCCCTGGTGGTCGGGTTCCGGTCCTCGGCGCATCTCGCCTCGGCCTACGGGATCGCGGTGACCGGCACGCTGGCGATCGACACGCTGCTGTTCTTCGTCGTCGTCCGCGTGCTGTGGAAGAAGCCGCTGTGGATGGCGGCGGGCGGCCTGGCGTTGTTCCTGACCGTGGACCTCACGTACTTCGCCGCGAACCTCCCCAAGGTCCTGCACGGTGGCTGGTTCCCGCTCACGATCGCCGCGGTGATCTTCCTGATCCTGACGACGTGGCAGCGCGGCCGCCGGATCGTCACCGCCAACCGCACCGCGCAGGAGGGACCGCTGCGCGACTTCGTCGAGCATGTCCACCATCTCGACCCGCCGGCCTACCGGGCGCCGCGCACGGCGATCTTCCTCAACGCCTCGGCGACGACGACGCCGCTGGCGCTGCGCGCGAACCTCGAGCACAACAACGTGCTCCACGAGGTCGTGGTCATCGTCTCGGTGGTCACCGAGCGCGTGCCGCACGTGCCCGAGACGCAGCGCGTCACGATCGACGACCTCGGCTACTCCGACGACGGCATCACGCACGTCACCGCGCGCTTCGGCTTCCTCGACGACGTCGACGTGCCGCGCACGCTGCGCCGCGCGGCCAAGCGCCTGGAGGGCGAGGAGCAGGTCGACCTGCGCCGCGCGACGTACTTCCTCTCCCGCATCACGATCGTGCCGACCGACAACCCCGGCATGGCGCCCTGGCGCAAGAAGCTCTTCATCGCGATCGCCCGGAACACGTCCAACCCCGTGGCGTACTTCGGGCTCCCCGACGACCGGACGGTCGTGCTGGGATCGCACGTGGAGTTGTAGGGCCGCCGCCCTACGCCGCCGCCGTCGGCACGCGCCGGGCGATCTCCTCGTCGGTCAGCGGGTAGTGGCAGGCCGCCACGTTGCCGCCCTCCTTGGGCTCCAGCGGCGGATCGACGACGTCGCAGTGGCCCTCGACGAACTTCGGGCAGCGCGTGTGGAAGCGGCAGGCGCTCGGCGGGTTGCTCGGCGACGGGACGTCGCCGCCCAGCACCTGGCGGTTCTTGTTGCGCGCGAGCCGCGGGTCGGGGACCGGCACGGCCGACAGCAGCGCGCCCGTGTACGGATGGCGCGGGTGATGGTAGAGCTCGTCGGACTCCGCGAGCTCCACGATCTTGCCGAGGTACATCACCGCGACGCGGTCGCAGGTGTGGCGCACGACCGACAGGTCGTGGGCGATGAAGATGATCGTGAGGCCGAGGTCGCGCTGCAGGTCGCGCAGCAGGTTGAGGATCTGCGCCTGGATCGACACGTCGAGCGCGGAGACCGGCTCGTCGGCGACGATCATCTTCGGCTTCAGGGCGATCGCGCGCGCCACGCCGATGCGCTGGCGCTGGCCGCCGGAGAACTGGTGCGGCAGGCGGTTGTAGTGCTCGGGGTTGAGCCCGACCAGGTCCATCAGCTCCTGGACCCGCTTGCGCCGCTTGTCGTCGTCGGACT
>JAOPZP010000257.1 GCA_025964055.1 Conexibacter sp. | reverse complement strand
ATCCTCGACTTCACGCGCTGGGGCTTCCGCACCCGGGTCGTCGGGGGCAACCCCGAGGCCGCCCGGCGCAGCGGCGTCCCGGTCAAGCGGACGATGTTCATCGCGCTCGCCGCCGGCGGCGCCCTGGCCGGCCTCGGCGGCATGGTCGAGGCGACCGGCATCGAGGGCGTCCTGCGGCCCGGCATCGGCGTCGGCTTCGGGTACATCGGCTTCCTGGCCAGCTGGCTCGTGGGCCACCGGCCGCTCGCCATCCTCGCCTCCGCGCTGCTGCTCGCCGCGATCTCGGTCGGGGGCGACTCGCTCCAGATCAACCACGGCCTGCCCTCCACCTCCGTCTACGTCCTCATGGCCCTCGTGCTGCTCGTCGCGCTGGCGATCCGCGGAGGGCCGCGGGAGCGTGAGCGCTGATGTTCGTGGAGGACGTCCTCACGGCCACGATCCGATCGGGCACGCCGGTGCTCTACGCCGCCCAGGGTGAGGTCATCGCCGAGCGGTCGGGCGTGATCAACCTGGGCACCGAGGGCTGCATGCTCATCGGTGCCCTCGCCGGCTTCGCCGCCACGGCGAACACCCAGAGCCCGATCATCGGAGTCGTCGCCGCCGCCGGAGCGGGCGCCGCGCTGGCGCTGGTCCATGCCTTCGTCGTCATCACCCGCAGGGCCAACCAGCTCGCGAGTGGGCTCGCCGTGACCTTCCTCGGCCTCGGCGTGGCCGCGATCCTCGGACGACACTACGTCGACCAGTCGGTGCACCCGCTCAACCAGGTGCGCATCCCGCTGCTCTCCGACATCCCGTTCCTCGGGAACGTGCTCTTCCACCACGACGTCCTGACCTACGCCGGGATGGCGCTGGGTCCGCTGCTGTGGCTCTTCCTCTACCGCACGCGGTGGGGCCTGATCCTGCGGGCCACGGGCGAGCAGGCCTCCGTCGCCTTTGCCTACGGGCACTCGCCCGCGCGCGTGCGGTACCTGGCCGTGATGGCCGGCGGAGCGCTCGCCGGCATCGGCGGGGCGCAGCTCGTGCTCGCCTACACGCTGAGCTGGGTCGAGAACGTCACCGTGGGGCGCGGCTTCGTCGCCGTGGCCCTGGTGATCTTCGCCGGATGGGATCCGCTGAAGGCGACCCTCGGCGCGTGGGTCTTCGGCGGGGCGCTGGCCGTCCAGCTCCAGCTGCAGGCGCGTGGCGTGAGCATCTCGCCGTTCCTCCTGCAGATGACGCCGTACGTGCTGACGCTCGCGATCCTCGCCGTCGCGAGCCGCGGCCGCGCGCAGCGGGCTCCCGGTGAGATCCGGGCGGTCTTCGGAAAGGCGGCCGCCTGAGCGCAGACGGCCGAGATGACGAACGGAAAGCTGGCTGATCATGAACCGCCGATCGACGTCCTGGGCCCTGTTGCTCCTCATCGCCGTGATGCTCGCGGCCTGCGGCTCGACCGGGAGCAACGCCAGCAAGCCCGGCAAGACGACGATCGGGTTCCTCTACGTCGGCGCGAAGAACGACTTCGGCTACAACCAGGCCGCCTACCAGGGCTCGCTGGCGGTCAAGAAGGCCTTCCCCGACGCCAAGGTCCTCGAGGCCGAGAACGTCCCGGAGACCGCCGAGGCCGAGCGCGTCATGGAGAAGATGATCTCCGACGGCGCGACGATCATCTTCCCCACCAGCTTCGGCCACCTGCAGCCGGCGATGAACGTGGCCAAGCGGCATCCGAACGTGACGTTCCTGCACCAGGGCGGGCTCAAGACGGCCAAGAACCTGGGCACGTACTTCGGCACGATCTACGACACGCAGTACGCGGTCGGGCAGGCGGCCGGCATGGCCACCAAGTCCAACAAGCTCGGCTATGTCGTCGCCTTCCCGATCGCGCAGACGCTCCTGAACGTCAACGCCTTCGAGCGCGGGGCCCAATCGGTGAACCCGAAGGCCAAGACCTCGGTGGTGTTCACCGGCAACTGGTGCGACCCGGGCAAGCAGGCCGAGGCGGCCAACTCGCTGCTCGACCAGCACGTCGACGTGATGGCCCAGCACCAGGACTGCACGAAGACGATCGTCCAGACCGCCGAGCGGCGCGGGGCGATGAGCACGGGCTACCACGTCGACGCGTCGAAGTTCGCGCCGCACGGATGGCTGACCGGCTCGGAGTGGAACTGGGGCCCGCTGTTCGTGAACATGGTCAAGACCGTCGAAGCCGGCAAGTTCCATCAGAGCCCGTACGCCGGCCGGTACCGGGCGGGCATCAAGGAGGGCCTGGTCCAGCTGGCGCCGTACGGCGCCGCCGCGACCCCGGCGATCCGCCAGAAGGTGCAAGCGACCGAGGAGGCGCTGAGGAGCGGCAAGCTCGCGGCCTTCGCGGGACCGGTGCGCGACCAGTCCGGCAAGGTGCAGATCCCCGCCGGCAAGACGCCCGACTCCTACCAGCTGGAGAACACGACCTACCTGGTGCAGGGTGTCGTCGGCCAGATCCCGAGCGGCTGATGGACGAGATGACCGAGCGCGCGCCGTCCAGCGTCCCCGTCGCCCCGACCGACGGGCGCCGGCGCTCCGGCGCGCGCATCGAGGAGCGCGAGCTCCCCCCGCCCCGCTACGAGTACGGCGGCGACGAGTTCGTCTTCGTCGAGCTCAGCGAGGAGATGAGCTTCCGGGCCAACCTCAAGGCGCGGGCGACCCTCCAGCAGCTCTCCGAGCAGGGGCTGCCAGGCATCATCGACCTCTGCCCCAACAGCACCTCGTACCTCATCCGCTTCGATCCCGACGAGCTCGCGCCGGCCGACCTCGTCGCGGTGCTGCGGTCGATCGACGCGCGTCTGGGCGACCCCGCGGACTTCCACTTCCCGGCGCGCGTCATCGACGTCCCGATCCTCTACGACGATCCGTGGAGCACCGAATGCCTGCTGCGCTACCGCGATCGCCACCAGGACCCGCACGCCACCGACCTCGAGTACATGGCGCGGATCAACGGCTTCGCCACGGTGCAGGAGCTCGTCACCGCCCACAGCGATCCCCCGTATCTGGTCATGGGCGTCGGCTTCACGCCGGGGTGCTACTGGTCGGTCGCGATGGTCCCCAGGGAGCAGATCGTCGTGGCGCCGACGTACATCCGCCCGCGCATCGACACGCCCGAGCGCGCGTTCTCCCACGGCGGGTGCTTCGCGGCGATCTACCCCTCGCCCGGGCCCGGCGGCTACCAGCTCATCGGCATGGCGCCCGCGCCGATCTTCGACCCGGCGCAGCGACTCGCCGACTTCCGGGACTCGCCGGTCTTCACGCAGGTCGGCGACATCTTCAAGCACCGGCCGATCGACCGCGCGGAGTTCGACGAGCTGCGCGCGCAGGTCGAGGACGGCACGTTCCGGTACCGGATCCACCGCTGCGACTTCGAGCCGCGCAGGTTCTTCGAGGATGCGGCACGGTACGACGAGCAGCTGCTGGCGGGGCTCTATGGCGCTTGAGGTCCTCCACGGCGGCCTGCTCACGACCGTCCAGGACGGCGGACGCCACGGCGCCTACGACATCGGCATGCCGCCGTCGGGCGCGATGGACGACTTCTCGTTCCGCGTGGCGAACCTCCTGGTGGGCAACGACGAGAACGCCGCCGTCCTGGAGTCGACCTACCTGGGGCCGCGGCTGCGGTTCGACGAGGACAGGGTGGTCGCCGTCACCGGTGCCGACATGCCGGCGACCCTCGACGGCGAGCCGCGCGCGGCGTGGGAGGCGTTCACCATCCATGCCGGGCAGACGCTCGCCTTCGGTCACCTGCGGGGAGGCGCTCGCGGCTACATCGCGGTGGCCGGCGGCATCGACGTCCCGCCGCTGCTCGGGAGCCGGTCCACGTACGCGCGCGTCGCCTTCGGCGGCCATCGGGGCCGAGCGGTGGCCGCGGGCGACCGCCTCGCGGTCGGCGACGCACCGCCGCCGGCGGCGCGCCGGGCGG
>JAOPZP010000250.1 GCA_025964055.1 Conexibacter sp. | reverse complement strand
CGGGCATCACCACGATGCTCGACTGGTCCCACAACCTCAACACGCCCGACCACGCCGACGCCGCCATCGCCGGCCTCCGCGAGTCCGGGGCCCGCGCGATCTTCGCCCACGGCGGCGGCGCCGCGCAATACCGGGTCCCCAGCGACGTGCCCCACCCCGTCGACGCCCGGCGCATCCGCGCCGAGCACTTCTCCAGCGATGACCAGCTGGTGACCATGGCGATGGCGCTGCGCGGGCCGCAGTTCGCGAGCAAGGACGTCACGATCGAGGACTACCGGCTCGCCCGCGAGCTCGGCGCGCGCATCACGGTCCACGTCGGCGACGGCGAGTGGGGCAAGAGCCGGCCCGTCGCATGGCTGCGCGACATGGGCCTGCTGGGCTCCGACGTCACCTACGTGCACTGCAACACGCTCGGCGACGACGAGATCGCGATGATCGCCGACAGCGGCGGCACCGCCTCGGTCGCGGCCGACGTCGAGATGCAGATGGGCCATGGCTGGCCGGCCACCGGGCGGCTGCTGGACGCCGGCCTGCGGCCGAGCCTGTCGATCGACGTGTGCTCGTCCAACGGCGGCCACATGTTCGGCACGATGCGGACCACGATCGGCGTGCAGCGGGCGCTCGACCACGCCGCCGCGGATGCCGCCGGGACCGTGGTCGACAGCCTGCGCGTCTCGTGCCGGGACGTCGTCGAGTTCGCGACCATCGAGGGCGCCCGGGCGGTCGGCCTGGACCAGCGCATCGGCAGCCTCACGCCGGGCAAGGACGCCGACGTCGTCGTCGTCCGCGCCGACGACCTGGCGCTGACGCCGCTGAACCACCCGTACGCGGCGCTGGTCTACAACGCCCACCCCGGGCTGGTGGAGCACGTGCTCGTCCGCGGTCGCGCGGTCAAGCGCGACGGCCGCCTGGTCGACGTCGACCAGCCGGCGCTGCGGCGCCGGGCCGAGGCGAGCCGCGACCACCTGCTCGCCGAGGCGCGCCACCAGCCGTCGATCGCCGACGCGTGCTGCGGCGGGACCTGGATCCCGGCGCCGTACGTGCCGTAGCGAACGCCCGCCGCCGACCCCCATTCGTATCGTGCTCCACTACGTTTTGATTATTCCTAGTTGACATTACGTTTCTCCCGGTGTTACAAACTCGCCATGGAGGAGACGACTTCCCGCCGCGCGGCGGACGGTCTGCGGCGCCGTGCGCGGGTTGGCCCGTTCACCGCGATCTGGGCCGCCGCCGTGCTGCTGTTCGCGATCAGCCCGGCCCTGGCCTCGGGCAGCGTGGGCGCCAGCGCGCTGAAGGCGATGCTGCCGTTCGCCGGCATCCTGGCCATCGCGGCGGTCGGGCAGACCCTCGTCGTCCAGCAGCGCGGCCTGGACCTCTCCGTCCCGGGCACGATGTCGCTGGCGGCCGCGCTGGTGACCAAGGTCCCGCACGGCCACGCCGACCGGCTGGGCCTGGCGCTGCTGGTCGTGGCCCTGGCCGCCGCGGCGTGCGGCGTGCTGATCGGGCTGCTCGTCACGCGGATGGGCGTCACGCCGCTGGTGGCCACGCTCGGCGTCAACGCGCTCACGCTCGGCACGGTGGTGAAGATCACCGGCGGCAGCATCGCCAACACCGTGCCCGACAACCTCTCGCGCTTCGGCGCCGGCACGGTCGCGGGCATCCCGGTCCTCGCCCTGCTGGCGGTCGCGCTGGTCGCGGCCGTGTCGTGGGTGATGCGCAAGACCGTGGCCGGGCGCCGCTTCGAGCTCGTCGGCGCCAACCCCGCGGCCGCCCGCGTGGCGGGGATCGCGGTGGCGCGCTACCAGCTCGGCGCCTACGTCGCCGCCAGCCTCTGCTACGCCGCGGCCGGCGTGCTGCTCGCGAGCCTGACCTCGGCGCCGAGCCTGTTCGCCGGCAACCCCTACCTGCTGCCGACGATCGCCGCGGTCGTGCTCGGCGGCACCTCCCTGGCCGGCGGCCGCGGCAGCGTCGTGGCGACCGCCGTCGGCGCGCTGTTCCTCAGCCAGCTCGATCAGGTCCTGCTCGCCAGCGGCTCCGACAGCGCCGTCCAGAACCTGATCCAGGGCTCGATCGTCGCGCTCGGCATGGGCCTGCGCAACGTCCCGTGGGCGCGCGTGGCGCGCTCCGGACGCTTCCCAGGCGCCGGCGGCGGCGAGCCGCAGGTGCGGCCATCGGCCGCATCGCTGCAACCAACCCGTGGGGCGACCGCCCCGCTGATGCAGGAGGAGATCACATGAACATCGAATCGACGCGCGGCCTGGCGCCGCGCGTGTCACTCGCGGCGGCCGCCGTGTGCTCGCTGGCCCTCGTGGCCTGCGGCTCCAGCTCGTCCAAGGGCGGCTCGGCCGCCACTGGCGCGGCCTCCACCACCGCCGCCAAGGCGGCCTCCACCACCACGCCGTGGTGCGGCACCAAGCCGATCACGCTCGGCATCCAGGACGGCGGCGGTCTCAACGGCTGGTCGAAGTCCTCGCTGGAGCAGGTCCAGCTGGAGGCCAAGAAGTGCCCCGCGGTCAAGAAGACCATCGTGGTCAACGCGGGCTTCGACCTCCAGAAGGCCATCTCGGGCACCAACAGCCTGGTGGCCCAGGGCGCCAACGCGATCGTGATCATCCCCGACGCCGGTGGACCGGCCGAGCTGGCCGGCATCCGCGCCGCGACCGCGCGCGGCGTCAAGGTCGTCCCGTGGGGCTCGGACCCGGGCGGCACGCCCGGCAAGGACTACGTGACCTACGTCGACTGGGACCCGAAGGCTGCCGGGCGCACCTGGGCCACGTGGCTGGTCAAGGCCATGAAGGAGCAGGGCAACGTCATCTACCTCGGCGGGCCCGCCGGCAACGCGGTCGACAAGGGTGAACGGGCCGGAGTGCTCGAGGTGCTCCAGCAGTACCCGAAGGTCAAGCTCGTCACCGGCACCAAGCCGGACTCGTGGCCGGTCACCAACTGGGATCCGGCGCAGAGCCAGAAGGTCATGTCGGGCCTGCTGACCCGTTACCCGAAGATCGACGGCATCCTCATGGGCGACGGCCAGTCCAGCGCCGCCGTGGTGAAGGTGCTCAAGGCCGCCGGCCGTCCGATCCCGCCGGTCGCGACGCTCGAGGCCAACCAGGTCGCCTGCACGTGGAAGGACCTGAACGGGTCGAGCAACGCGTTCGACCTCGCCACGATCTCGGGCCGCAACTGGATGGGCCGTCTCGCCGTCCGCAAGGCGGTGGCCGCCGTCAACGGCATCGCCAACGACGAGAAGTCCATCATCTCGCTCCCGCTGTTCGAGGACTCCGCTGCCGGCGGGGCCGTCGCGCCGCACTGCGATTCCACCCGCGCGCCCGACGCCTACATGTCCAACGACCTGCTGTCGCAGGCGACGCTCAACGGGTTGACGGGCGCGGCGGCCGGAGCGGAGTGACGCGATGAGCGCTCCCGCACTGAAGCTCGAGGACGTCCGCCGGTCGTTCGGCGGCGTCCGCGCCCTGCGCGGCGTCAGCTTCGAGGTGGTCGGAGGCGAGGTCCACGCCCTTCTCGGTGAGAACGGGGCGGGGAAGTCCACGCTGATGGCCATCGCCGCGGGGGCGCTCGCGCCCGACGCCGGCCAGGTGCTGATCGGCGGCGTCGCGCTGGATCCGTCGCCGTCGGCGGCACGCGACCTCGGCGTCGCGGTCGTCTACCAGCACCCGGCCGTGGTCGACCACCTCACGGTGGCCGAGAACATGGTGCTGATCCTCCCGCGCGAGCGGCGGCCCCGCCTGGGGGCCGCCGTCGCGTGGGCGGCGCAGCAGCTGGCCGTCATCGACGCCGACATCGACCCGGCGCTGCGCGGCGAGGACCTCACGGTCGCCGAGCGCCAGATGGTCGAGATCGCCAAGGCCATGGCCTTGAACCCCCAGGTGCTGATCCTCGACGAGCCGACGGCGGCGCTCAACGCCGCCGAGGTCGAGCGGCTCTTCGCCCAGGTCGTCGAGTTCCAGCGCCGCGGGACCGCGATCGTCTACATCTCCCACCGCATCCCCGAGGTCATGCGGATCGCCGACCGGATCACGGTGCTGCGCAACGGCGAGAGCCGCGGGACGTTCCCCGCCGACGGCGTCTCCGAGGACGAGATCCTGCGCCGCATCGTCGGCCGCGAGCTGTCGGCGGTCTTCCCGCCCAAGGCGGCGCCCGGCGCCGACCGGCCCGACGTGATCGAGGTCGCGGGGCTCTCCAACGCGAGCTGCCACGACGTGAGCTTCACCGTGCGCGCCGGGGAGATCCTCGGCCTCGCCGGGGCCGAGGGCAACGGCCAGCGCGAGGTCATCCGCGCGCTGGGCGGGCTGGAGTCCCACGACGGCCGCATCGCCGTCGCCGGCGCCTCGGGCCCGTCCGTGGTCGCCGACGTGGGGTCGGCGCGGGCCGCCGGGGTGCTCTCCATCCCCGGCGACCGCGTGCGCGAGGGCCTCTTCGCCGGCCTGTCGGTGCGTGAGAACGCCGCGGCCTCGTCGCTGGGGCGCTTCGCTCGCGCGGGCGTCGTGCGCCGGCCGACCGAGCACACCGCGGTGCGCGGCGGCCTGGCCGCCGTCGCGGTCAAGGCCGCGTCGCCCGAGACCGGCGTCACGACGTTGTCGGGCGGCAACCAGCAGAAGGTGGTGTTCGCCCGGACCCTGCTGAGCGAGCCGGCCGTCCTGCTGTGCGACGAGCCGACGCAGGGCGTCGACCCCGGCGCGCGCGCCGAGATCTACCGCCTGCTGCGCGAGCTGGCCGACGCGGGCAAGGCCGTCGTCGTGCTGTCGTCCGACGCGGTCGAGCTCGAGGGCCTGTGCGACCGCGTGGCCGTGTTCTCGCGCGGCCAGCTCCTCGCGACGCTGGACGGCGAGGCGATCACCGAGGAGGCGATCACCCGGACCGCGGTCGCGTCCTCGCACGCGCGCGCGGGTGAGGACCAGGCCGCGCAGGGATCCGGGGCCGGCGGTCGCCTGCGCCACCTGGCGCGCAGCGATCACGCGCCGACGGCGGTTCTGCTGGCGGTCGTCGCGCTGCTGGGCGCCTACACCGCGTCGTCGGACGCCTCGTACCTCTCCGCCGTCAACCTGCAGAGCATGCTGTTCCTGGCGGCGGCGCTCGTCTTCGTCTCGCTCGGGCAGCTCACCGTCCTGCTCACGGGCGGGATCGACCTCTCGGTCGGCGCGATGATGGCCCTGACCGTGGTGCTGCTGTCGTTCTTCCTGTCCAAGAGCGGCGCGGGGGCGATCGCCGTGGGCGTCGCCGTGGCGCTGGGCGCCGGGCTCGTCGTCGGCGCCGCCAACGCCGCGCTCGTACGCGTGGCGCGGATCTCGCCGATCATCACCACCGTCGCAACGCTGACGATCCTGGCCGGCGTCGCGCTGCTCCTGCGCCCCAGCCCCGCGGGCGTCTTCGACGGCGGCTTCATGACCGACATGCAACGGACGGTGCTGGGCGTGCCGATCGCCTTCCTCGTCGCGGTCGCGGTCGCGGTGGCCTGCGAGCTCGCGCTGCGCCGGACCGGCTTCGGGCTGGCCCTGCGCGCCGTGG
>JAOPZP010000249.1 GCA_025964055.1 Conexibacter sp. | reverse complement strand
GCCTCCGCGCTGCGCCGCCGCCCGCTGCCGGTCGTCGAGACCGCCGCGTACTTCGTGGTGGCCGAGTCGCTGACCAACGTCGCCAAGCACGCCGGCGGCGCGACCGCACACGTCCGCCTCTTCGAGGAGGATGAGCGGCTCGTGATCGAGATCGCCGACGAGGGCCCGGGAGGGGCCGACCGCGACGGCGGCGGGCTCACCGGCCTGCGTCATCGCGTGGAGGCGCTCGACGGCGCGCTGACGGTGTCGAGTGCCGCGGGCGCCGGCACCACGGTCAGGGCGGAGCTGCCATGCGAGCCGTGATCGTCGAGGACCTCGCGCTTCTGCGTGAGGGCATCGTCGCGCTGCTGCGCGAGCACGACGTCGACGTCGTCGCCCAGGCCGAGGACGCCGAGGGCTTGCTGCGGATCGTCGCCGGGCACAAGCCCGACCTCGCGGTGGTCGACGTGCGGCTCCCGCCGACGTTCACCGACGAGGGGCTGCGTGCCGCGATCGAGGCGCGCCGGCGCCAGCCGGGCCTCGGCGTGCTGATCCTGTCGCAGTACGTCGAGCCGATCTACACGGCCGAGCTCCTGGAGTCGGGCGAGGGCGGCGTCGGCTACCTGCTCAAGGAGCGGGTGGGGGAGGTGCGGTCGTTCATGGACGCCGTGGAGCGCGTCGCGTCGGGCGGCACGGCGCTGGACCGCGAGGTCGTCTCCGAGCTCGTCCGCGTGCGCACCGGCCACAACGGCGACGCGCTCGCCGCGCTCACCCCGCGCGAGCGCGAGGTCCTGGAGCTGATGGCCGAGGGCCGCACGAACGCGGCGATCGCCCGCCACCTCGTGGTGACCGCGGGCGCCGTCGAGAAGCACGTGACCAACATCTTCGGCAAGCTGGACCTGTCGGCGACCAACGACGACCACCGTCGCGTGCTCGCCGTGCTGACCTACCTGCGCTCGGCCTAGCCCCGCGGGCGGCGCCAGGCGCTGCCGACCACCGGGCCGGGCGACTGCCAGCCGCGCGCCAGCGCGAGCATCCGCACGACGAACACGACCACGAGGCAGGCGACCGACGACACCGCGTCCGAGGCCCCGACCCCCTCGAGCGCCACGAACGTCGCCGCGCCGAGGATCGCCACCAGCGCGTAGGGCGTGCTGCGCTGCACGAGGTGCACCGGCTGCTGGGCCAGGAGGTCGCGCAGGACCGCGCCGCCGACGCCGGTGACCGTCCCGAGCAGGATCGTGGCGCCGGCCGGCAGCCCCGAGCTCTGGGTCTTCAGGCACCCGACGACGACGAACAGGCCGACCACCGCGGCGTCCAGCGCCTCCACCAACCGCCCGGCGCGCCCGATCGCCTCGGCCAGCAGCATGCCGGCCAGCCCGGCGAGCAGCGCGGTGGCCAGGTAGCGGTCGTCCTGCAGCGCCGCGGGGACCTGGCCGAGCAGCACGTCGCGGACGACGCCGCCGCCGAGCCCGACGACGAGCGCGAAGACCGCGACGCCGAGGACGTCGAAGTCGTTGCGCTCGTCCTTGGCCAGCGTCGCGAAGCCGCCGCCCTGCATGCCGCCGACCGCGACGGCGGCGAGGTCGATCCAGAGCGGGACGTGGGCGGCCTGCGAGGTCACGGGCGCAGCATGCCGCACGGGGCTGTCATCCTGAGCACATGAGCAACCTGTCGCGCCGTCCCGGCTCCCGCCTTTCCCGCAGCGCCCGCGAGCGCCGCGCCTTCCAGCTCGTCGTGGTGAGCGGCACCGCCGCGGCGATCGCCGTCGTCACGTTCGTCCTCGCGGTCATCGGCGTGATGAGCTTCAACATCTTCGTGCTGGCGACCATCGTCGCCGTCGCTGCCGGACTGCTGTTCCGCCGCAGCGTCGGCGCCTAGGCCCGGCGGCCGCCCGCCGTCGCCGGCTCGGCGACCGGCGCCGGCGGCAGCCTCCGCACCTCCCGCACGCCGAGGATCGCCGCGACGCCGACCAGGTTGAGGCCGAACGCCAGCCACAACGCGTTGCCGTAGCCGAGCGCCGCGGCGATCGGGCCCCACAGCGCCAGGCCGACCGGCGTGAGCGCCATCGAGCCGAACCAGTCGTAGGCGCTCACGCGCGAGAGCACCTCCGGAGCGACGTGGCGCTGCAGCGTCGACTCCCACAGCGTGACCGCCAGCAGCAGGCCGAGCTCGGCGACGACGGCGCCCAGCGCCACGACGGCCACCGGCGAGCCGAGCGCCAGCAGCGCCGCGGGCAGCATGAGGACGCCGGCCGCGAGGACCGCCACCAGCAGCGGCCGGCGCGGCGCGACGCGCAACGCGACCACGCCGCCGATCAGTCCTCCGACGCCTGACGCGCCGATGATCGCGCCCCAGGCCGGCGCCCCGCCGAGGTCGCGCTCGGCCACGAGCGGGCCGATGACCTGCAGCGCGCCGTACAGGAAGTTCCCGTAGGCGAAGAACCCGACGAACGACCACAGCCACCGGCGCGAGCGGAACGCGTCCCAGCCCTCACGGAAGTCGGCGAGGAACGAGGTGGTCGCCGCGCGCACGACGCGCTCGCTGCCCGAGCGCATCATGCTGAGCAGCGCGGCGCTCACCGCGAAGGTCGCCGCATCGACCGCCAGCGCCCAGCCCGCGCCGACCGTGGCGACGAGCGCCGCCGACAGCACCGGCCCCGCGATCCGGCCGGCCGAGGACGACACGCCACGCAGCGCGTTGGCGTGCTGCAGTCCGGTGGGGCTGACGACCGAGACCAGGAAGCCGGTCGACGCCGGGTTGAAGAAGCCGGTCGCCGCACCGGTGATCGCCGCCAGCGCCGCGATCAGCGCCACCGGCGGCGCGCCGAGGATGAACGCGGCCGCCAGGCCGCCCTGGCTGGCGAGCCGCACGACGTCGGCGCCGATGAGGACCGTGCGCCGCGGCAGGCGGTCGGCCACGACGCCGCCGACCAGCAGGCTGGCCACCAGCGCGAACGCCCGCGCGGCGAAGACCAGGCCGAGGTCCGACGCGCTGCCGCCGATCCCGATGACGCCGAACGCCAGCGCGACGTTGACCATCTGGTCGCCCAGCAGCGACACGAGCTGGCCGCCGAACAGCAGGCGGTACTCGCGCTCGCGCAGGACCGACATGCTGTGGGGCAGGGCGGGCATGCGCGCCGCGGAGAGCCTCAGGCGGCGCCCAGCGCCGATCGCTCAGCGTCGCTCAGCGGCCGCGCGCTGCGGGCCTCCCGGTCCCAGGCGACGAGCACCGACACGCCGGCGGCGGCCAGCGTCCCGCCGGGCAGCGTCAGCTCCTGGCCGACCGTGATGCTCGTGCGCCCGACGCGCTGCACGAAGGTGCGCACGTCCACGTGCCCGTCGGCGTGCCGGACTTCGTGGCGGTAGTCAAGTTCCACGCGCGCGAGGACGAACGGGAAGCCGCGGACGTCGCCGAGCGAGGCCAGCAGCGCGCCGCGGCCCTCCTCCAGCAGCTCGTGGTAGACGGCCTGGTTGACGTGGCCCAACATGTCCATGTCGCGCCAGCGCAGGACGATCCTGATCGTGGTCTCGGCGCCGGATGCGATGGGGCTCACCGCGAGAACCCTAGTTCGGGGGCCCGATGCGTGATGATCGGGCGATGTCCAAGGCCCTGCTGCTCATCGACGTCCAGAACGACTACTTCCCCGGCGGAGCCCATCCCTTGATCGAGCCGGAGGCGGCTGCCGCCGCCGCGCAGCGTCTGCTGGAGGACTTCCGCCATCGCGGCGCGCCGGTCATCCACATCCAGCACGTGGCGGAAGCGCCCGACGCGACGTTCATGCGGCCCGGCACCGACGGCGTCGAGATCCACCCGCTCGTGGCGCCCGAAGGCAGCGAGCCGGTGATCCAGAAGGCCGCGCCCAACAGCTTCCTCGGCACGAGCCTGGAGCGCGAGCTCCGCGGGCACGGCATCGAGGAGATCGTCGTCGCCGGGATGATGAGCTCGATGTGCGTCGACGCGACGGTGCGGGCCGCCTCCGACCTCGGCTTCACCGCGACCGTCGTCCACGACGCCTGCGCCGCCCCGGACCTCCGGTTCGGCGGCGCGACGATCCCGGGCGCGACCGTGCACGCCGCCTTCATGGCCGCCCTGGACGGCAACTACGCCGCGGTCCTCAGCGCCGACGAGGCGCTGGCGGGCTGACCGACGTGCGGGACGGACGTCGTTGACTTGCGTTGTCCGTGTGCTGACAGGTAGCTTCGCGTTGCGCTGGGAGGCGTCGGGGTCGAGGAGAGCGTCGTGGGTCCCGAGAAGCACCAGCCGCAGCGCGTCGCCGCCATGGCGACGTTCTTGACGATCTCGATGCTGACCGTGGCCGCCGTCCCGGCGGGCGCAGCGACGCATCGCACGACGCCGCAGCGCCGCGCAGCGGTCCGCGCCGCGCTCATGCGCAGCGTCCGGAGCCATCCGGGCGTGGTCGGCACGCACGCGTTCGCGCGCCGCGCCGCGCTCGTGAACTTCAAGCTGCCGATCACCGTGCGCCTGCGCCAGGGCGCCAACCCGGCGCTCACCAACCTCAACCGCGCGACCGTCGACCTCGGCGCGTCGCTGGGCCAGCGTGACATCGCGCTCGGCGGCCACCTGCCGGCCGAGCTGACGTTCCACGACAGCTTCGACGGCGGCGCCCTGGGCAACGTCGAGATCACGCTGCTGCCCGGCGGCGACCTCACCACCAACGCGATTCCGCTGCTGTGGAACGAGCAGGTCTCCAGCACACCCGGCACGCAGTGGTACGACGCCGGCAACCCGGCCGGCAACCCAGGCTGCGGCAGCTTCGTCAACGCCGGCGCCGTGCCCAGCATCGGCACCGCGACGACGACCGTCGGCCGGACCCTGGAGTCGCCGCTGGCGACCGCCGGCGTCCACGGCGTGCCGTACTTCCTCACGCACGCCGACGCCGACGCCTTCGCCGCGACCGGCAACACCGGGCTCGTGGCGGGCTCGGTCGAGCAGTTCCCGGGCGCCGACGACGTCTCGCTGCTGCGCACCGACCGCGCGGTCGGCGATCCCAACGGCCTGGGCCCCGACGTCGACCCGTTCCCGTACTCGTCGGCCAGCCGCCCCGCCGGCCTGCCGCCCGCGCCCAACGCCCGCGACGCCGTCCTGCGCACCGCTCCGCTGCACCTCGCGATCGCCGTGCCCGGCACCGAGTTCGCCGAGCAGGGCCCGTCGCCGGCCCAGGACGGCCTCGGCCCACAGGGGTCGATGAACATCGTCATCGGCAAGAGCGGCGGCTCGGCCAACCTGTTCGGCAAGATCCCGGGCAAGGACACCCAGATCGAGATCACCGCCAACTTCGCCACGAAGATCACCTCGATCCTCCGCGAGGTCGACCCCGACGTCGGCGGTCTCGTCGCCGGACAGGCCTACAACAGCCGCTCGTTCAACTGCCGGCAGTTCTGGTCGGGCTCGGTACAGAACTACCTCAACGACATCACTCTGGTCGGCAGCCTGCGCATCGCTCCGGGCATCACGCCCGACGGCCACCTGCGCATCGCCAAGGCGTCGCTGGCCTCCGACGATCCGTGGGACGTCTCGCTCGCCGCCTGCCTGCTGCCCTACAGCGCGTTCTCCGCGACGACCGGCGTGCCGGTGGTGCCCGCCGACGAGTTCACCGGGCAGTCGTCGACCGGCGCCAGCGCCACCAACCCGCAGCCGACCGGCGTGCTCTGCAACGCACCGCCGGCGGCACAGCTCACCGCCGCGTCGGTGCCGGGGCTCGGGCCGCTGCCCAACTCCGTGCACGCCAACACCGACGGCTCGCAGGTCTCGGTGGCGGGCACGATCACCGTCCCGCAGATCGAGGCCGACATCCTGATCGGCGACACCCAATAGGCGAGCCCGCCGGCGTTCGACCGGGGACGCCGCGGCGCTGAGGACGGCGCGCCGCGGGTAGCCGACCGGCATGCGTACGGGAGGGCGCAAGCGTCTCGCTGGGCAGCTGTGGCTGTGGGTCCTGGTCGCCATCGTCGCCGGCATCGCGTTCGGCCTGATCGCTCCCGGCACGGCGACGAAGGCCAAGTGGCTGGCCGATGCGTTCATCCAGCTGATCACGACGATCACCGGTCCGGTCATCTTCGTGACCGTGGTGGTCGGCATCGCCTCGATCGGCAACCTCTCGCGGGCCGGCGGCCTGGCGCTGCGGGCGCTCGGCTACTTCTTCGTCGCCACGATCGTCGCGCTGACCATCGGCCTGGCGGCGGGCAACCTGGTCCAGCCCGGCTCGGGCTTCGACGGCAAGGCGTCGGCGGCCGCCCAGGCCCAGGCCAAGACGTCGATCGCCGACGCCAAGAACACCGACTCGGGGTTCGTCGGATTCGTCACTGACGACCTGCTGCCCGACAGCGTCGCGGGGCCGTTCGTCGAGAACGACATCCTGCGGATCCTCGTGCTGGCGATCCTCACCGCGGCCGCGATCTCGGGCCTGCCGAGCGTGACGCGCGAGCGGGTCGTCGGCGTCTTCGAGACGCTCTCGCAGATCATCTTCGGGTTGATCAGGATCATCATGTGGACCGCGCCGATCGGCGCCTTCGGCGGCATGGCCTACACCGTGGCGCAGTTCGGCGGCGGCGCGCTGGCCCACCTCGGCCTGCTCGCGGTCACGTTCTGGGGGACGTGCGCCTTCTTCGTCTTCGTCGTGCTCGGCACGGTCGCGCGCGTCGGCGGGTTCAGCATCATCCGGGTCATCCGGCTCATTCGAGACGAGCTGCTGATCATCGTCGGCACGTCGTCGTCGGAGACCGTGCTGCCGCGCCTGATCGCCAAGCT
>JAOPZP010000221.1 GCA_025964055.1 Conexibacter sp. | reverse complement strand
GGAGGTCCTCCGGGCGCTGGCCGGCCAGATGCTCTCGGTCGATCCCGTGCCGCCCAAGGCGCTGCGCTCGCTGCTGGCGGCCTGACCGCGGCCGGAGGCGGGTCGCTCAGTGGCGCGGCACCTCGATGACGGCGATCTCGTCGTTGCGGAACGCGATGCGGCCCAGTCGGTAGACCTTCGGGTGGATCGGCCCATGCAGCCGATCGGCGACGAGCCAGCGCACGCCGAACTTCTGGGCCGCGAACGCGACCGCGTCCTGGCTGCCGGCGGTGAAGATCGCGTCGTTGAGCTCGAAGCGCTCCGGGTTGCCCTTCAGGCGTCCGTAGTACTCGCTGGTGCCGTCTGACGGGCACGACAGCATCGCCCGGCGCTCTGCGAACGCCGACGGCTCGCAGTACCGCGGATCGGCGTGAGCGGCGTCGGCGAACCGCTGGCTGACGGCCAGCACGTCGTCGACGTCGGTGTGATCGCGGATCCACGCGTAGCCGGCGTAGAGCTGCGGCGTCATGTTGTTGTTGGGGTGCGGGTAGGCCACGCCGTCGTCCAGGGACGACCACGACTTCTTGGGGGTCTGGTCCCAGACCGGCATGTCGATGATCAGCACGAGCGCGAGGAGCGCGGCGCCGCCCAGCATCCAGCTCCGCCGAAGGTGCATCGCCGCGACCCTGGGTCCCAGCACGTGCACGAGGCCGATGGCGCTCAGCACGGCGCCCGCGATGTAGCCGGGCCAGAAGAAGTACAGCTGGCTGGTGCCTGGGTGGGTGAGCAGCACCATCGCGGCGATGCCCGTCAGGAACGCGCCGAGCAGGAGCAGGCGCGACGGCGGGGTGATCAGCCGGTGGCGGAGCGCGAGCACGGCCAGCCCGGGCAGCAGGGTCACCGCGATCCGCAGCGTTCCGAAGACGAGCGCCAGCGGATAGAGCAGCACGCGTCCGAGCTCCGAGTGGTCGAAGCGGTCGTCGAGCAGCTTGAACGGCTGGGACTCCAGGTAGGCCCGCAGGGGGTGGAAGCCGATCGAGTTCGTCATGCCTTGGTAGAGCAGGGCGTTGAACAGGAGGATGACGGCGGCGCAGGCCATCCCGGCGCCGACGACCACGGGCAGGCGGCTGCGGTCGCGCCGGAAGGCCCAGAGCCCCACGAGCGCCAACGCGGCGATCGTCATCGGCAGCGACGTCGCCTTCGCGCCCTCGCAGACGAAGAGCAGCGGGATCGCGATCGCCAGCAGGGCCGGCAGGCGCAGCGCCTCCGGCCGCCGGTCCAGGTGCTCGGCCAGCAGGATCAGGATCGGCAGCCAGATGATCGTCCCCATCAGGAACGACGGGCTGAGCGGGAACGTGAACAGCAGCTCCGTCGGCACGGTGGGCAGCGGATCCAGCGAGCCCAGCAGCAGCGCCAGCGCGCCGGCGACCACCCCGGCCCAGGCGGACGCCCCGACGGCGCGGGCCAGGGCGACGAGCTGCACGACGAGCAGGAGCACCATCGGCACCATGTACAAGCGGAACGCGATGGTCACCAGGTCGATGCCGGTGACCTGGCTGATCGCCGCCATGTGGGTGTTGGCGAGGAAGTAGTAGTGCAGCTGCACGCCTGCGAGGCCCGGCGCCTGCAGCGGCCAGTGGTGCAGCGCCTCGGCGGCGAAGCCGAGGTGCGCCAGCACGTCGGCGGAGTAGTCGACACCGGGAGCCGTCGCCGGCATCGGCGTCTGCGTGAAGAAGCCGTCGGCGGTCAGCAGGACCGCCGCGACGGCGACGGCCGCCGCGCCCCAGGTCCAGCTGGGCGCGACCGTCCACCGCGGGATCCTCAGCCGCCCGCGCAGGGTCCAGAGCGCCGGCGCGGCGAGGACGAGCACCACGACGGGATACAGCGGGAGCAGATCCCGATGGCCGGTCGCCGCCGTCAGGACGAAGGCGCCCGCCTCCAGGCCGTAGCCGAGCCCCCACCCGACGGCCAGCTCGCGGACCCCGAACCCCGCCGGTCGGGCGATGGCCACGAAGGCGGCGCAGCCGGGCAGCAGGTTGAAGGCCAGCGCGTAGCCCACGAAGAGGAGCACGTCGGCGAGCGAGACGCCGAACGCCAGCCAGGTGACGATGCAGACCGCCGCGACGACGGCGATCGGGGCGGAGACGCCGAGCCCGCGCTCGGGCATCGGGCGCACGGCGGGGCCGATCGGGGTTGCGGGATGGACGGCGGTGCTCATGGGCTGGGGGAGGCGATCACGGTCGTGGGACGCTGTCCACAGCCAACTGGCGCAGGAATCTACTGCCTGGCGTCACTCCGGCGTCACGTACGCGCCGGAGAGCCCGCCGTCGACCAGGAAGGTCGCGGCGGTCATGAACGACGACTCGTCGGAGGCCAGGAAGAGCACGCCGTTGGCGATCTCCTCGGCCGTGCCGAAGCGGCCCATCGGCACGTGGACCAGGCGCCGCGCGGCCCGCTCGGGGTCCTTGGCGAACAGCTCCTGCAGCAGCGGCGTGTTGACCGGTCCCGGGCAGAGCGCGTTGACGCGGACGCCGCGGCGCGCGAACTCGACGCCCATCTCGCGCGTCATCGCCAGCACGCCGCCCTTGGACGCGGTGTAGGAGATCTGCGAGGTCGCCGCGCCCATCACCGCGACGAAGGACGCGGTGTTGATGACCGAGCCGCCGCCGGACTCCAGCAGGTGCGGGATCCCGTGCTTGCAGCAGAGGAAGACCGATTTGAGGTTGACGTCCTGCACCCGCTGCCACGCCTCGAGCGTCGTCTCCAGGACCGACGTGTCGTCGTCGGGGGAGATCCCCGCGTTGTTGAACAGGATGTCGATGCGCCCGAACCGCTCGGCCACCTGGGCGTACATCTGCTGCACCGCGAACTCCTCGGTGACGTCGACCGCCAGCGCCAGATCGCCGGGGGAGCCGTCGAGCAGGTCGACGCCCACCACCTTGGCGCCCTCACGCTGGAAGGCCTCCACCGTCGCGGCGCCGATACCTCCGGCCGCGCCGGTGACGACGGCGACCTTCCCTTCGAGACGACCCGGCACTGACTCAGTTCCCTTCGGTGGTGGCGTAGAAGATGGTCTTGACCTCGGTGTAGGCGTCGGTCGCGTGGGGGCCGAGCTCGCGGCCGTAGCCCGACTGCTTGAAGCCGCCGAACGGCGTCGTGACCCGCACCGAGCTGTTGGAGTTGATCGACAGGTTGCCGCTCTCCAGCGCGCGGGCGACGCGCAGCGCCTTGCCGCCGTCGCGCGTCCACACCGAGCCCGACAGCCCGTAGATCGTGTCGTTGGCCATGCGGATCGCATCGGCCTCGTCGTCGAACGGCACGACGACCGCGACGGGCCCGAAGATCTCCTCGACCACGGCGCGGTGATCGCCGGGGACGGGGGAGAGGACCGTGGGCGGGTACCAGAAGCCGGGGCCGTCGGGGATCTCGCCGCGGATCGCCACCTCGGCGTCGCCGTCCACGAACGAGGCGACGGTCGCGCGCTGGCCGGCGGAGATCAGCGGGCCCATGTCGGTCGCCGGATCGAGCGGATCGCCCACCTTGATGGCCTTGACCGCGCCCTCGAGATGGCCGAGGAACTCGTCCACGGCGCTGCGCTGCACGAGGATCCGCGAGCGGGCGCAGCAGTCCTGACCGGCGTTGTCGAAGACGGCGCCGGGCGCCGCCAGCGCGGCCGCCTCCACGTCGGCGTCGGCGAAGACGATGTTGGCCGACTTGCCGCCCAGCTCGAGCGTCACGCGCTTGATCGTCTGCGCGGCTCCGGCGGCGATCGACTTGCCCACCGCCGTGGAGCCCGTGAAGGCGATCTTCGCGACGTCGGGATGCGCGACCAGCCGCTCGCCGCACTCGCGGCCGGGACCGGCGACCACGTTGACGACGCCCTCGGGCAGCCCGGCCTCCAGGGCCAGCTCGGCGAAGCGCAGCGCCGTCAGCGGCGTCAGCTCGGCGGGCTTGAGCACGACGCAGTTGCCGGCGGCGAGCGCCGGCGCCATCTTCCAGCAGGCGATCGCCAGCGGGAAGTTCCAGGGCGTGATGAGCCCCACCACGCCGAGCGGCTCGCGCACGGTGAAGGCCAGGCCGCCCGCCACCGGGATCGTGTCGCCGAGCAGGCGCTCGGGGGCGGCGGCGTAGTAGCGGACCGTCTCGATGGCCATGCCGATCTCGCCCCGCGCCGAGGCGATCGGCTTGCCCGCGTTGCGGGCCTCGAGGACCGAGAGCTCCTCGTGGGCCTCCTCCATCACGGCCACCAGGCGGCGCAGCAGCCGGGCGCGGTCGCCCGGGGCGACCGCGGCCCAGGCCGGGAACGCCGCCTTGGCCCGCGCGACGGCGGCGTCGACCTCGTCGACGCCGCCCCGCTTGATGGTGTCCAGTACCTGCTCGGTCGCGGGCTCCAGGACCTCGAGCGTTCCCGCCACCCCTACGCCCCGGCGGGTGCCGTCGCGGGCGGAGGCCCGTCAGCCGGGAAGTCGCGCTCCCCGAGCTCGGCGTCGAGCTGCGCGACGGTCAGCCGGGGACCGGTGAACGTGTGCCGGGCGCTGAGCAGCCACCACAGGCCGACGATGATGAACACGCCGCCGGTGACCACCGGGGTGTAGTTGAACAGCGACCACTGGAAGCCGTCCTTGAACGGCACGCCGGACGAGGAGAACGGGAGGTTGAAGTAGACGACCACCACGATGATGACCTCGCCCACCGCGATCAGGTTCAGCCACTTGTACTTCTTGCCGAGGTTCCACGGGCCGGCCTCGAAGGCGTCGCCCATGCGCCAGCGCAGGAAGATCGGGATCGCGTAGGCGATGTACAGCCCGATGACGCCGATCGACACGACGGCGGTGAAGGCGACCGTGACGCCGTCCTTGTTGCCCTTCAGCGCCGGCAGCGTGAGGATCAGCGCGAGGGCCGCCACCGCCATCACGGCGTTGAACGGGATCTTGTTGCTGTTGACCCGGCTCCAGACGCGCGAGCCGGGGACCGCGCCGTCACGGCTGAAGGCGTACATCATGCGCGAGGCGCTCGTCATGCAGCTCATGCCGCAGAACATCTGCCCGAAGAACGAGATGAGCAGGACGAACTCCGCCCAGCCGGTGCCCATGGCGCTGGTGAACACGGCGAACACCGAGCCGCCGCCGTCGGTGACGGCCTTCTCGTCGGACGCGGCGAACGTGATCGCCAGCAGGACGATGTAGCCGACCACCGCCGAGATCGCGACCGACCGCCAGACGCCCTTGGGCGCCGACTCGGCCGCGCCGTGCGTCTCCTCGGAGATGTGGGCCGAGGCGTCGAAGCCGGTGATCGTGTACTGCGTCAGCAGGAAGCCGAGCGGCAGGACGTACCACCAGAACATGTTGTGGCTGAAACCGCTGTTGTTGATCTGGTGGCCGAACACGAAGCTCGCGCTCGCGTGGTGGTCGGGCACGATGATCAGGACGCCGACGATGATCGCGACGCCGAGCAGGTGCCACCAGACCGAGATGCCGTTGAACATCGCGACGAGGTGGCTGCCGCGGATGTTGATCGCGATGTGGATCAGCAGGATCAGGAAGAACAGCGCGAACGTGTAGCCGAGGTGGTGGTTGCCGCTGGCGAAGTCGATCCCGAGGATGTTGGCCTTGTAGAGCCCGAGGATCGTGTAGAGGAACTGGCCGGCGAAGTAGTCGACCGACGCGAGGATCGCGATGAGGCCGAGCAGGTTGAACCACCCGGTGAACCAGCCCCAGGCCGGGCCGCCGAGCTTCGACGCCCACCAGTAGATGCCGCCGGCCGTCGGGTAGGCCGACACGAGCTCGGCCATGCAGAACGCGATGATCAGGATGAAGACCGAGATCAGCGGCCAGCCGATCGAGATCGCGATCGGGCCGCCGTTGTTCCACCCCTGGTAGTAGGTGGTGAAGCAGCCCGCCAGGATCGAGATGATGGTGAACGAGATCGCGAAGTTCTGGAATCCGCTCCAGCTGCGGCTCAGCTCCTGCGAGTAGCCGAGCTCGGCCAGGCGTTCTTCGTCCGTCTTCCGGGTGACCGGGGGGGTCTCCAGATTGGCCATCGGTGCTTCCTCCCTCAAAGGTGTGGTCAACCGTCCTTAGGCCGGCGGGCCGAATATACGCGCGGGCGCGGATGGAAGTCAAGTGTGGATCGCCACAACCCGGTCCAAAACTTATGTGCCATGGTGTCGAGGTGCACGACGGCGAGCGGATCCTCATCGTGGGTGCGCTCCTGTCGGCCGGCCTGCTCGCTTCGCTCCTGGCTTCGCGGGTGCGCGTCCCGGGGCTCGTGCTGTTCCTCGGCGTCGGCATGGTCGTCGGCAGCGACGGCGCCGGCTGGATCAACTTCAGCGACTACAACGTCGCGCGCACCGTCGGCATCGTCGCGCTGACGCTGATCCTCTTCGAGGGCGGCCTGGCCGCCGGCTTCCCGGAGATCCGCCCGGTGCTCGGGCCCGCGCTGATGCTGGCGATCGTCGGCACGCTGCTCACCGCGGCGGTCACCGGCCTGGTCGCGGCGTGGCTGTTCGACTTCAGCACCACCGAGGGCCTCCTGGTCGGCGCGATCGTGGCGGGCACCGACGGCGCGGCGATCTTCGCGCTGCTGCGCGGCTCCACGCTGCGCCGGCGGCTGGCACGGACGCTCGAGGGCGAGTCGGGGCTGAACGACCCGATCGCCGTCCTGCTCGTGCTCGGGTTCATCGAGAAGCTGATGCACCCCGACTACGGGCTCGCCGACTTCGCCTGGCTGTTCGTGCGCCAGATCTCGATCGGGGCGGTCGTCGGGCTCGGCGTCGGCTACCTCTTCTCCTTCGCGCTGCGCGAGGCGCGCCTGGCCACCGCCGGCCTGTACCCGGTCGCCACGCTGGCGGCGGTCGCGCTGTCCTACGGCCTGGCCGACACCGCGCACGGCTCCGGCTTCCTCGCGGTCTACCTCGTCGGCCTGCTGCTGGGCTCGGCGACGATCCCGGCCAAGCAGACGATCGCCACCTTCCACGAGGGCATGGCGTGGGTCGCGCAGCTGTCGATGTTCCTCGTCCTGGGCCTGCTCGTGTTCCCGCGCGACCTGCTGGGCGTGGCGTTCGAGGGGACGATCCTCGCGCTCGTGCTCGTCCTCGTCGCGCGGCCGCTGGCGACCGTGCTCTGCACCGCGCCCTTCCGCTTCTCGGTGCCCGAGCAGGTCGTCCTGGGCTGGGCGGGCCTGCGCGGCGCGGTCCCGGTGGTGCTGGCGACGTTCCCGGTCATCGACGGCATCCCGCGCAGCCACGAGTTCTTCAACATCGTGTTCTTCGTCGTGCTGCTCTCCACGATCCTCCAGGGCACGACCTTCGAGCCGCTGGCGCGCCGCCTGGGCGTCACGACCGAGGACCCGGCGCTGCCGCGGCCGCTGGCCGAGTCCGGGACGATCCGCCGCCTCGGCGCCGAGGTCCTGGAGTTCCCGGTCGTCGCCGGCGACGCCATCGTCGGCCTGGCCGTGCGCGACCTCGGCCTGCCGCGCGAGGCGGTCGTCAACGTGATCGTCCGCGCGGGGCAGGCGATCCCTCCGCGCGGCTCGACGCGCGTGGTCGCCGGCGACCGGCTCCACGTGCTCTACCGCGAGGAGTCCTCGCGCCAGCTCGTGTCGCTGACCAGCTCGTGGCGCTCCGGGCCGATCGGTCCCCGCGCGCGCCCGCCGCGCGAGATGCGCAGCCGCTCGTCGGTGTTCACGGCGCGGCCGTGGACCGAGGGCGACGGCGACGCCACCCGGCCCTCGGAGGTCTCCGGGCAGCCGGTCATCGACCTCCTGCGGCTGCGCCGCGACGCGCCGGGCAGCCTCGTGGTGCTGGCCGACGGCCGGTACGCCGTCTGCGGGTCGGTCGTCGTGGTCGGCGCGCGCCGGCAGGTGACCGAGTGGGTCGAGCGGCGCATGCACCAGGCCGGCGAGGCCGAGCGCGCGTGGCTGCGGACCGTGCTGGGCGCGGTGGCGACCGACCTCGTGGAGATCTCCCAGCCCTCGCGCGAGATGACCCGCGGCGGGGTGCCGGCCGACGCCGGCGAGCCGTCGGGTGCCGCGCCCGCCTGACAGACTTCCGGCGGCATGGCGAAACTCGAGGTCGACCAGCTCCAGGAGTTCTACGAGCAGTGCTACACGCCCGGCGTCGACGGCGAGAAGTACCGCCGGTGGCGCCATCTCGGGGCGGTCGGGAAGGCCGACCACGTCGTCGAGCTGGTCGCCCGCGCCGGGCTGCCGGCGCCCGCGACGATCGCCGAGGTCGGCTGCGGCGACGGGGCCGTGCTCACCGAGCTGGGGCTGCGCGGCTTCGGCCGGGAGCGGGTCGGCTACGAGATCTCGGCCTCGGGCGTGAAGCTGACCGCCGAGCGCGAGGAGGTCGCCGCGGCGCACGTCTTCGACGGCGAGCACCTGCCGGTGGCCGATGGCGCCTACGACCTCGTCTTCGCCACGCACGTGCTCGAGCACGTGCCCGATCCGGCGCCGCTGACGCGCGAGCTGCTGCGCGCGGGCCGCGCCGTGATCATCGAGGTGCCGCTGGAGGCCAACGCCAGCGCCCGCCGCCCCGCGGCGCGCGCCGCGTCCGAGGGCGTCGGCCACCTGCACCGCTTCGACCGCCGGGCGATCCGCCGGCTGGTGACCGACGCGGGGTGGACGGTCGCCGCCGAGCTGGTCGACCCGCTGCCGCGCGCCGTCCACCTGTTCGACGCGCACGGCGGCGCGGCCCGCGCCAAGGGGTACGCCAAGTGGGCGCTGCGGGCGGCGGCCGCCGGCGTGCCCGCGCTTGGCGAACGGCTGGTCACGCTCCACTTCGCGCTGCTGGCCGTACCGCCCCGGTGACCGGCAGGGGTGTCCGGCGCGGGCGACGCCGAGCGTCGCTCGGATCGCACACCCGTCACCGGCGCGCCACGATCACCAGCCGCCGGTCGGTCGCGAAGGGGCCGCCCTGCAGGTCGCCGTAGCAGGTGGCCGTCTCGAAGCCCGCGGCGCGGAGCATGGCCACCAACTCGGTCGCGGTGTAGATCCGGGTGGAGAACGTGCGCGAGTCGCGCTCCCCGCGGCGGTCGATCAGCGTCTGCGTCGTCTGCGCGATGCCGGCGGCGGGGTCGAACGTGCGCTGCTCGAGCAGCAGCCGGCCCTCGCCCAGGAGCCGCCAGTCCTGGTCCTGGAAGCTGCGCACGAGCAGGTCGCGGTGCATCGTCTCGACCACGAGGCGGCCGCCGGGACGCAGGACGCGGGCGATCTCGGCGAGCACCCGCGTGTCGTCCTCGTCGCCGAGGTAGCCGAGGGAGGTGAACAGGTTCAGCGCGGCGTCGAAGCGCGCGTCCGCGAACGGCAGCTCGCGGTAGTCGGCGGCGACGAGGTGGGGCGCGCGGCCGCCCTCGCTCCGGCGCCGCGCCTCGGCCAGCAGCGGCTCGGAGCGGTCGACGCCGGTGACGCGCAACCCCTCCTGGGCCAGCGGCACGGCGTGCCGTCCGAAGCCGCAGGCCACGTCGAGCAGCTCGCCGCCGGGCGGGCAGCCGCTCAGCGCGGCGGCGGCCAGTGCCTGCGTGCGCGCCTCGTCGCGCGGTTCGACGCCGGCGTGCACCCGGAGGTAGAAGTCGCTGAAGAAGGCGTCCCAGGTCGCCTGCGGGCTCAGGGCGCGCTCGTCCATCGCGGCGAGCGCCCTACGCGCTCGCGCCGGGCAGCAGCCCCGCGAGCACGTGCTCGGTGCCGCGCAGGTGCTCGGCCATGACGCGCATCGCCGCGTCGGCGTCGTGCGCCCGGATCCGGGCCAGCAGCTGGGCGTGCTGCGCGTTGGCGTGCTCGAGGATCTCGGGCGGGTGCGCGATGTAGGAGATGAGGTCGGTCATCGCGCCCTGGGCCTCGGTGGCCAGCGCCACCAGCCGCCCGCTGTGGGTCGACTCGGCGAGGCCGATGTGGAAGCGGACGTCGGCCTGGCGGTAGCCCGCGAAGTCCTCGACGAGGTCGTCCATCGCGGCGACCAGCTCGTCCAGCGGCGCCAGCTCGTCCTCCTGCGCGCGGTCGGCCGCCAGCGCGGCGATGCCGAGCTCGATCCCGAGCCGCACGTCGCAGGCGTCGCGCCAGCCGGCGAGCAGGTCGCGGGTCGGCGGGTCGATCGGTGGCGGGCGCTCGGAGACGAACGTGCCGCCGCCGCGCCCGCGCACCGCGTGGAGGTGGCCGCTCTGGGCCAGGGCCGTCAGCGCCTGGCGCAGCGTCGAGCGCGAGATCTCCAGCCGCGTGCACAGCTCCCGCTCGGCGGGCAGCCGCGCGCCGGGGGACAGCAGACCCAGCTTGATCGCCGTCCCCAACCGCTCCAGCGTCTCCTCGAACGCCGTCTGCGAGCGCACCGGCGCGAAGACGGTCTCGAAGGACGGGAGGTCGGTGGAGGTGCTCATCTGCTCCTACAGGCGCTCGAAGCCGCGTACGCGTTCCCAATCGGTGACGAACGCATCGTATGCGGCGAGCTCGACGTCGGCCATGTTGAGGTAGTGCGCGACGACCTCCTCGCCCAGCGCGTCACGCGCGATCGCGCTGCCGGCGAACAGGTCGCGCGCCTCGCGCAGCGTGGTGGGGACGTGCTCGACGCCCTCGGCCGTGTAGGCGTTGCCCGCGACCGGGTCCGGCAGCTCCAGGCCCTGCTCGACGCCGTGCAGGCCGGCGGCCATGAGCGCCGACAGCGCCAGGTACGGGTTGACGTCGCCGCCCGCCAGGCGGCACTCGAAGCGCTTGCCCGGGCCGTGTCCGACGACCCGGAAGGCGCAGGTGCGGTTGTCGTTGCCCCACGCCACCGCGGTGGGGGCGAACGAGCCGGCCGCGAAGCGCTTGTAGGAGTTGACGTTGGGGGCCAGCAGCAGCGTCAGCTCGCGCAGGCCGGCCAGGCCGCCGGCCAGGAACGAGCGGAACAGCCCGTCGTCCTCGACGAACACGTTGTCGCCCGTCGCGGCGTCGGCCAGCGAGAGGTGCAGGTGGCAAGAGTTGCCCTCGCGCTGGTCGAACTTCGCCATGAACGTGATCGCCCGGCCCTCCTGGGCGGCGATCTCCTTCGCTCCGTTCTTGAAGACCACGTGGCGGTCGGCGGTGGTCAGCGCGTCGGCGTAGTGGAAGTTGATCTCGTGCTGGCCGAAGTTGCACTCGCCCTTGGAGTCCTCGACCCGCATGCCGGCGCCCTGCATGGCGTTGCGGATGCGACGGATCAGCGGCTCGACCCGCGTGGTGCCCAGGATCGAGTAGTCGACGTTGTAGCGGTTGGCCGGCGTCAGGTCCCGGTAGCCCTTGTCCCACGCCTGCTCGTAAGTGTCCTCGAAGAGGATGAACTCGAGCTCGGAGCCGGCGTTGGCCGTCCAGCCGCGCTCGGCCAGGCGTGCGAGCTGGCGGCGCAGGACCTGGCGCGGGGAGGCGAGCACGTCACCGCCGTCCTGGGTCTTGAGGTCGGCGAGGCAGAGGGCGGTGCCCTCCAGCCACGGGATGCGCTGCAGCGTCTTGAGGTCGGGCTCCATCACGAAGTCGCCGTAGCCGGACTCCCACGACGACATCGCGTAGCCCTCGACCGTGTTCATCTCCACGTCGACGGCGAGCAGGTAGTTGCAGGCCTCGGCTCCGTGGGCCACGACCTCGTCCACGAAGAAGCCCGCGTGCATGCGCTTGCCCTGGAGCCTCCCCTGCATGTCGGTCAGACACAGCAGCACCGTGTCGATGTGTCCGTCGGCCACCGCTGCGCGCAGCTCCTCGAGGGTCATGGAGGCGAAGGTATATGCCCCGCACCATTGACCGCAAACCATGCGGCGGTCTAGGGTCGCCGCCCAGGGGATCCATGGGGCCGTCGCTCGCCGTCATCGAGGCCGTTCAGGCGCAGCTGGGACCGCTGCGCGACCGACCCGTGCCCCTCGGCGGCGGGATCACCAACCACAACTTCCGCGGCCGCTTCGGCGACCACGACGTGGTCCTGCGGATCGCCGGCCACGAGACCGACCTGCTCGGCATCGACCGGGCGGCCGAGCGCCTGGCCACCGAGGCGGCCGCCGCGCTGGGGATCGCCCCGCCGGTGCTCGCGTTCCTGCCCGAGCACGCCTGCCTGGTGACCGCGTTCGTGCCCGGCACGCCGATCGACGAGGCGGTGCTGCGCGGGCCGTCGGCCGTGGCGGCGGTGGCCCGGGCGCTGCGCGCCTTCCACGAGCGGGGGCCGCAGCTGCCCAGCACGTTCGACCTGCCGCGCATCGCCCGTGGCTACCTCGCGCTGGCTCGCGAGCGCGGCCTGGAGGTGCCGGCCGCGGCGTCCGACGCCGCGCTGCTGGCCGAGCGGATCGCGGCCGTGCTGACCGGCCCGGAGCACGTGCCGGTCCCGTGCCATGACGACCTGCTGGGCGCCAACATCCTGTGCGCGGGCGACGAGATCTGGCTCGTGGACTGGGAGTACGCGGGGATGGGCGACCGCTACTTCGACCTCGGCAACCTGTCGATCAACAACGGCTTCGCCGAGGCCGACGACGAGCGCCTCCTGGCGGCCTACTGGGGCGAGCCCTGCACGCCGCCCCGGTTCGCCGCCCTGCGCCTGATGCGCTGCATGTCCGACGTGCGCGAGGCCCTCTGGGGCGTCGTGCAGCAGACGATCAGCGAGCTGGACTTCGACTTCGCCGACTACGCCGACCGGCACCTGCGCCGGCTGCAGGAGACGGCGGCCGACCCCCGATTCGAGAGGTGGCTGCGCGATGGCGCGACCCCGTGAGCTCCCCGACCGTGCCCGTGTCGTCGTCATCGGCGGCGGGGTGGGCGGTACGTCCATCGCCTACCACCTCGCCGGGCTGGGCGAGTCTGACGTCCTGCTCGTCGACCGCGACGAGCTGACCAGTGGCTCGACGTTCCACTCCGCCGGCCTGGTCGGCCAGCTGCGCTCGTCGGTCTCGCTGACGACCATGATGATGTACTCGGTCGAGCTGTACCGCTCGCTGGACTGCGGCTGGATCGAGTGCGGCGGGATCCGGCTGGCCTGCACGCCCGAGCGCGAGGAGGAGGTCCACCGCCAGGTCGCCTGGGCACGGACGTTCGGGCTGCCGCTGGAGCTGCTCAGCCCGGACGAGGCGGCCGCGAGGTTCCCGCTGATGTCGACCGACGGCGTGCGCGTCGCGTCCTACCTGCCGACCGACGGCTACCTCGACCCCTCCATGTTGACCTACGCCCTGGCCGAGGGCGCCCGCGGCGGCGGCGTGCAGATCTCCACGCACACGCGCGTGACGGGCATCGAGGTCGTCGACGGCCGCGTGCGCGCGGTCGAGACCGAGTGGGGCCGGGTCGAGTGCGAGGTGTGCGTCATCGCGGGCGGGATGTACGCCGCCGAGCTGGGCCGCCTGGCCGGCGTGCGCGTGCCGATCGTGCCGATGGCGCACGAGTACCTCGTCACCCAGCCGTTTCGGGAGCGGGCTGGGCGGGGGCCGATTCAGCACCTGCCGACCCTGCGCGACCCCGACCACCTCATCTACTTCCGCGAGGAGGGCGGCGGGCTGGTCATGGGCGGCTACGAGCGCCACAGCGCCCCGTGGTCGCTGGACGAGCACCTGGTCGACCGCATCCCGTTCGACTTCAACGGGCAGCTGCTGGAGGAGGACTGGCCCCGCTTCGAGGAGATCGCCGAGGCGTCGAAGGTGCGCGTTCCCGCGATGGAGGACGTCAAGGTCACCAAGCTGATCAACGGCCCCGAGGCGTTCACCCCCGACAACGAGTTCTGCCTCGGAGAGACCGAGGTCGACGGGCTGTTCGTGGCCGCGGGCTTCTGCGCCCACGGCCTGGCCGGCGCCGGCGGCATCGGCAAGGTCATGGCCGAGTGGATCGTCGCCGGCGAGCCGCAGATGGACCTCTGGCACATGGACATCCGGCGCTTCGGCCCGCAGTACCGCTCGCCGGCCTACACGCTGAAGCGCACCAAGGAGGTCTACGAGACCTACTACGACCTCCACTACCCGGGCGAGGAGCGCCAGGCCGGGCGGCCGCTGAAGGTGTCGTCCAACTACTCGTGGCACGAGCAGCACGGCGCGGCGTTCGGCGAGAAGTCCGGCTGGGAGCGCGTCAACTGGTACGAAGCCAACGCCGCCGACGGTGACGAGGCGCTGCGCCCGCGGGGCTGGGCGGGCAAGCACTGGTCGCCGGCCATCGGCGCCGAGCACCGCGCCGCCCGCGAGCGCGCCGCCCTGTTCGACGAGTCGTCGTTCGCCAAGCTCGAGGTCGTCGGGCCGGGCGCAGCGGAGTTCCTGGAGTCGCTGTGCGACAACCGGGTCGCCCGCGACGTCGGGCGCATCACCTACACGCAGATGCTCAACTCGCGCGGCGGCATCGAGTGCGACTTCACGGTCACGCGGCTGGCCGACGACGCGTTCCAGATCGTCACCGGCACCGCGTTCGGCCAGCACGACCTGACGTGGATCCGCCGCCATGCGCCGACCGACGGGTCGGTCCGGGTGATCGACACGACGTCGCGCTGGGCGTGCTTCGCCCTCTGGGGCCCGCTGGCCCGCGACGTCCTGGCGCCGCTGACCGCGGACGCCCTCGACTTCCCCTACCTGTCGATGCGCGAGATCACCGTCGGCGACGTCCCGGTCCGCGCCCTGCGCGTCACGTTCGCCGGCGAGCTCGGCTGGGAGCTGTACTGCCAGGCCGAGTACGGCGCCGGGCTCTGGCGCGCGCTCTGGGAGTCCGGGCAGCCGCACGGGCTGGTCGCCGCCGGCTACCGGGCGATCGACTCGCTGCGGCTGGAGAAGGGCTACCGCGTCTGGGGCGCCGACATCACGCCCGACGAGTCGCCCCACGACGCCGGCCTGTCGTTCTGCGTGCGCGAGGACAAGGACTTCCTCGGCGCCGCGGCCCTGCGCGAGCGGCCGGTCACCAAGCGCCTGGCGTGCATCGTGCTGGAGGACCCGCGCTCGGTCGCGCTCGGCAACGAGCCGGTCGCCGTGGACGGCGAGGTGGTCGGCCGAGTCACCTCCGGCGGCTACGGCTACACCGTCGAGGCGTCGATCGCCTACGCCTATCTGCCGCCGCAGCACGCCGAACCGGGCACCGCGGTGGCCATCGACGTGTTCGGGCAGTGGATCGGGGGCCGGGTGAGCGCCGAACCGTTGTACGACCCGGCGGGTGAGCGGGTCAAAGGCGTACAGACAGGAGGAGCGTCCCTGCCTACCATGGGCTGACCATGGCTGCCAACGCTGACACCATCACGCTCGACCGCGCCCGGATCGCCGAGCTCACCGAGCGTGAGACCGTGCGCCTGAACGAGGCGACCAAGGGCAGCGGCGAGACCTTCCGCCGCGCCAACGTGCACCTCGCCTCGGGGGTCGCCTCGTCCTACCAGGTCCGCGAGCCGTGGCCGATCTACCTCGAGCGCGGCGCGGGCCCCAAGGTCTGGGACGTCGACGGCAACGAGATGTGGGACTTCCACAACGGCTTCGGCTCGATGGTCCAGGGCCACGCGCACCCGGCGATCGGCCACGCGATCCGCGAGCGCTACGACCTCGGCACGCACTTCGCCGCGCCGACCGAGGACGCGATCGTCGTGGGCGACGAGCTCGCCCGCCGCTGGGGGCTGCCGAAGTGGCGCTACACGAACTCCGGCTCGGAGTCGACGATGGACGCCATCCGCATCGCGCGCGCCTTCACCGGGCGCGACGACGTCCTCAAGATCTTCGGGTCCTACCACGGCCACCACGACACCGTCATGGTGTCCATCGGCGTCGAGTACGACAAGATCGGCGACCACGACCACCCGGTCTCGCTGCCCTACGGCGGCGGCATCCCGCAGTCGACGGTCGACCACGTCTTCGCCGTGCACTTCAACGACGCAGAGTCGATGGAGCGCCGGATCGTCGAGCTCGAGGGCGAGGGCCGCAAGCCGGCCTGCCTGATCATGGAGCCGGCGATGATGAACCTCGGCGTCGTGCTGCCGGAGCCGGGCTACCTGGAGGCCGTCCGCGACATCACCGCGCGCCACGGCATCGTCCTGATCTTCGACGAGGTCAAGACCGGCCTGACCGTCGCCCCGGGCGGGGCCACCGACAAGTACGGCGTGCTGCCCGACATGGTCACGCTGGCCAAGGCGCTGGGCGGCGGCCTGCCGTCGGGCGCGATCGGCATGAGCGAGGAGCTCGCCGCGGTCGTCGAGGACGGCACCGTCTACCAGGTGGGCACCTACAACGGCAACCCGCTCGGCATGGCCGCCACGCGCGCCAACCTCCTCGAGGTCCTGACGCCCGAGGCCTACACGCACCTCGACCATCTCAACGACCGCCTGCTGGGCGGCTGCGAGGGCGTCATCGACAAGTACAACCTGCCGGGCTACGCCGTCGGCATCGGCTCCAAGGGCTGCGTCACGTTCGCGACGCAGAAGGTCATCGACTACGAGACGTTCAAGTCCCAGCAGGACGCCGAGATCGCTGAGCTGGCCTGGTTGTACAACATGAACCGCGGCATCTTCATGACGCCCGGCCGCGAGGAGGAGTGGACGCTCTCGGTGACCCACACCGACGAGGCCGTCGACGCCTACATCTCGGTCTTCGACGAGATGGCGGCGGACCTCACGGCCTGAGCGTCAGCGCGGGGTTCGCGGTGCCGCGGCCGGCGCTTGGCAGGACGGGTGTCGCGAGAGGGGGTGGGCCTGTTGGCGGACGCTGAGCGTCCGCGGATGGGCCCACCTCGGGCTGAGCGAGCGTCCCGCGTGACGGTGGGGTGGGCCTGTTCGGCGCGGTGTGGCCGCGCTCTTCGGGCCCACCCAACCCCGGCGCCCGCGGAGACCGGCAGCGCCGACACCGGCGCTGACTTCCCTGTCATCGCCCTCGTACGACGCCGTAAACCGCGCGAGCGTCTGCGTTGGACGCCATGGACGCCGGCGCTCTCACGCTCGGCGCGTCAGCTCCATCGTCCACTCCCAGTCCCACGTCGCGCCGGCGTCGTTGGACGTCGCCTGCTCCCAGCGGGCGTGGTCGTCGCTGAAGCGCGTCCAGCGGAACCGGACGTCGAGCGGTGCGCCGTGCTCGTCCTCGATGGTCTGGCGGAAGTCGCCGTCGTCGCCGTCCCAGGCGCCGACCATCGGCCGCAGGTCCGGCGGCGAGTAGTTGGAGAGCCAGAGGATCGACCACTGGTTGGTCGTCGTGTCGTAGGTGCGCACGGTCACCGCACGCACGTGGCCGCGGCCGGGGAACTCCGGCGCGTCGTAGTGGTCGAGCTGGACGAGCCCGTCGACGTGCATCGCGACCTGGCCGGTGGCGGCGAACTCCTCCCAGACGCCGTCGCCGTTGCGCCGCCGGTTGGCGATGTCCCACGCGCCGGTCAGGAACGAGAAGTCGTTGGTGGCCGGTGGGCGTTCGGTGATGAGCATGGAGGCGAGCCTACGGGTCCTAGCAGGGCTCCCCGCCGGTCAGCCTGGCTCGGCGTCGCGAGACCGACCCGTAGGCCTACTCGCCGCGCAGCAGCGCCCGGCGGACCTTGCCGCTGGACGTCTTGGGCAGGTCGGTGGCGAACTCCAGCAGGCGCGGGTACTTGTAGGGCGCGGTCTGGGCCTTCACGTGGTCCTGGAGCTCACGGGCGAGCCCGTCGGAGGCCGCGTGCTCGTCGCGGAGCACGACGATCGCCCGGACGATCGAGCCGCGCTCGTCGTCGGGGGCGGCGACGACGGCGGCCTCGGCGACCGCGGGGTGCGAGATCAGCGCGGACTCGACCTCGAACGGGCCGATCCGGTAGCCGGCCGAGATGATGACGTCGTCGGTGCGGCCTTCGAAGAAGAGGTAGCCGTCGTCGTCCTGGTGGACGCGATCGCCCGTGTGCCACGGCTCGGACGCGTCGCGCGGCGCGTCGCCGAGGTACCGCAGGAAGAACGTCGGGACGGTGGCGGGATCGGCGACCAGCTCGCCGTCGTCGACCCACAGGCACACGCCCGGCAGCGCGCGACCCATCGAGCCCGGGCGCGCCGTCTCGCCGGCGAGGTTGCCGGTCAGCTGCCCGGTCTCGGTCTGGCCGTAGCCGTCGCGGATCTGCAGGCCCGTCGCCTCCTCCCACGCGCGCAGGACCTCGGGGTTCAGGGCCTCGCCGGCGGCGACCAGCCCGCGCAGCTGCGGGAACCGCCGCAGCGGCACGCGCTTGGCGATGACGCGGTACTCGGTCGGCGCCATGCAGAGGATGTCGACGCCCTCGCGCTCCAGGAGGTCGAGCCGCTGCGCTGGGTCGAACCGCGCGTCGTGCACGAGCGCGGCCGCACCCTGCAGCCACGGCGCGATGAAGACGTTGCGTGCCGACTTGCTCCAGCCCGACGCAGCCGTGCACCAGACGAGGTCGCCCGGCCGTGTCCCGAGCCAGTGCTCGGCCTGCGTGCGCTGGCCGTCGAGGTAGCGCTGGCCGTGCAGCACGGCCTTCGGCTCGCCCGCGGTGCCGCTGGTGAACGTGATCAGGCAGGGGTCGAGCGGGCCGAGGTCGGCGGGCGCGGGCACGGGCGTCGCGTCGCTCGCCGTCTCGGGCCAGTCCATGACGCCCGGGCCCCAGACCGTGGGACCGTCCCAGCCGGCCTCGCGCAGCACCGCGGCGTTGCGCTCGTCGGCGACGACCGCGGCGGGCTGGGCGACCGCCAGCCGCAGCGCCAGGTCCTTGGCCCGCAGCTGCTCGGTGCACGGGAGGACGACGTAGCCCTGCCGGAAGCAGGCGACCATCGCCACGACCCAGTCGGGCTGGTTGCCGGCCAGCGTGAGGACGACGTCGCCGCGGCGCACGCCCAGCCCGTCCAGGCGCGCGGCCATGGCCCGCGCCGCCCGCGCCACCGCGCCGAAGCCGTGCTCGCGCCGCGCTCCGTGGCGGTCCAGCTCGACGAGCGCCAGGCGCTCGGCGTCGGCGGCCTCGACCACGTCCACGGCGAAGTTCATCGCCGCGGACCCTAGAGAGGCCGCGCTAGAAGCGGCCGCTCGCCGCGGCCAGCTCGGACTCGATCGCCCCGAGGCGCTCGGCCAGCCGGACGGCGACGCCGCAGAGCGTGGCCAGCAGCTCGGGATCGGCGGCCTCGCGCTGCTTGCGGACGAGCTCGAGGACCGCGAGCACGCGACCGTCGGGATGCACGACCGGGACGGTCGCCAGCGTGCCGAGCTCGGCCCACGCCGCCGAGCGCGAGCGCGGGCAGGCGAGCATCTCCTCGGTGTCGGCCCAGTGGGCCTCGCCGGAGCCGGCGGCCGCGGCGACCAGCCCGTCCTCGAGGTGGGCGCGCCACGCCATCGTCTCCCAGGCCTCCAGGCCCGACATGTAGGCGCTCCAGGTCTCGGCGCAGCCGAACTCGCCCTCGTCGCGCGGCTGCCACAGGGCGCCGCCGGTCCAGCCCGTCGCGGTGGCCAGCGCCTGCAGCGCGGCGCGGCCCGCGGCGCGCGGGCTCGAGGCCTTGGCCAGTCCGCGGTCGAAGTCGTCGAGCGCGTCGGGGGTGAGGCCGGGCGGGGGACCCTCGGGCTCGACCGGCGCGGAGTAGGCGAAGGCCTTGGCCTGGGCGGCGGCGACCTCCAGCGGCGGCAGCGACGGGCGGCCGTTGCTGTAGGGCGAGGTCATCACCGCCGGGACCTGGGCGACGATCGGCTGCGGGCCGACGTCGGCCAGGCGGCGCTCGGCCAGCTCGCGCGCCTCGCGCTCGACGGTCAGGGCGGCCTGCAGCTCGTCGCGGGCGGCGAGCGCCAGGTCGAGGTCCGAGCGGAGCGTGGTGACCTCGTCCTCGACCATCGCCTCGGCTCGGACCAGCGCGGCGCGCGCGTCGTCGCGGGCTGCCTCGGCGTCGATCAGCCGGTGCTCGGCGTCGTCCGCGCGCAGGTCGGCGACCTGGGCGCGGTGGACCGCCTCGGAGGCGAAGAGATCGGCGGCCTCGGCTCGGGCCAGCGCCTCGTCGAGCCGGTCGGCCGCGCCGGCGGTCGCCTCCTCGACGGCCGCGGTCAGCGCGCTGTCGCGTTCGCTGCGGGCGCTGTCCAGCGCGGAGCGGGTGTCGGCGAGGGCGTGCTCGGCCGCGTCGGCACGGGCCACGGCGTCGTCGCGCTC
>JAOPZP010000210.1 GCA_025964055.1 Conexibacter sp. | reverse complement strand
CGATGACGCTGGCGCCAGCCGGGGTCCGGCGGATGGCCGCGTGGGCGGGCCCGCGCCCCGCCGCGCCTCCCCGCATGCCCGCGCCGCGACCGTCGATCGGGACGGCCACCTGCGAGCTGTGCCCGATCGGCATCGGCGAGCAGCACCGCCACCTGCTGCACCTCGTCGAGCGGCGGATCGTCTGCGTGTGCGAGACGTGCTGGTCGATGCGGTCCGGCGATCCGGAGTTCCGGCCGCCCGGCGGGCGGACGCTGTGGCTGGCGGACTTCGACATGCCGCAGGAGGTCTGGTCGGCGTTCCAGATCCCGATCGGGCTGGCGTTCCTGCTGCGCAGCAGCGTCACCGGCACGGTGGTCGCGCTGTACCCGAGCCCGGCCGGGGCGACGGAGTCCGAGCTGGAGCTCACCGCCTGGGACGAGCTCTGCGCGGCCAACCCGGTCCTCGAGCGCCTGGAGCCCGACGCCGAGGCGCTGGTCGTCGATCGCACCGGGCGCGAGCACCGCTACGCGATCGTCCCGGTCGACCAGGCCTACCGGCTCGTCGGCCTGGTCAAGTCGCGCTGGCAGGGGATCACCGGCGGGCGCGGGGTGGACGAGGCGATCGAGGAGTACTTCGAGGCCCTGCGCGACCGGGAGCCGGCGCGGTGACCGTCGAGGAGCACGTCGGGCCGCCGCTGGTCGAGCCGACGTTCTCGGTCCTCGACGTCGAGGCGGTCCCCAACGCCGCGACGCCGGCGCTGCGCTTCCACCTGCACGTCGAGGACCCGCTCGGCCGCGAGGTCCACACGATCGCGCTGTCGACGCAGATCCAGATCGATCCGGCGCGGCGCGCCTACGACCTCGAGACGCGCGAGCGCCTCGTCGAGCTGTTCGGGGCGCCCGAGCGCTGGGCCTCGACGACGCAGGTCTTCCGCTGGGCGCACGTCGACGTGCTCGTCAAGGGCTTCACGGGCGCGACGTCGTTCGCCGTGGACGTCCCGTGCACCTACGACCTGGAGGTCGCGGCCAGCAAGTACTTCTACTCGCTGCCGGGCGGCGAGGTGCCGCTGACGTTCCTGTTCAACGGCATGGTGCTGTACTCGGGCGAGCACGATCGCCTGCAGGTCGCCCAGGTGCCGTGGAGCTGCACGGCGAAGTGGCGCATGCCGGTCGAGGCGTTCAAGCGCGTCATGGCCGCCTACTACCCCGGCGGCGGCTGGGTGCGGCTGACCACCGAGACGCTCGACGCGCTCGCGCGCCGCAAGGCGGAGCAGAGCGACCACAGCTTCGACGACACCGTGCGGGGGCTGCTGGGATGAGCCACCTCGACGAGCTGGTCGACACGCTGCTGTGGGAGGGCCACCAGCTCTACCCCTACACGCCCAACGCCACCAAGAACGCAACGCCGACGCCGTTCGGCATCGTCTACCCGGCGGCCTACGCAGACGGCAGCCCGCACCGCTTCGCGCGTCTCAAGCTCCAGTGCATCGCCACCGGGACCGACGACTTCTCGGCGACCGTGCACTTCCTCGAGTCCGGGCAGGCGCGGCGGATCGACGTCGTGCCGGGCGACGACGTGGCCTTCGCCTTCGGCGCCGTGCAGGGGCGCGTCGCCATGGGCGTGGAGGACTTCTCGGGCCTGCTGCGCGTGACCGTCGGCGTGACCAACACGACCGCGGTCGGCGAGGACCTGTCGCGCACCGAGGCGCTCGGGTTCTCGCTGCTGTCGACGCACGTCGTCGCGCGCTGCGCCCCCGGCGGGCGGTTCTTCTCGCCGATCGCGCCGCCCGAGGATGCGGCCACCGCCGTGATGACCTGCGCCAACGTCAACACCTACCCGGTCCTGGCGTCGCCCGGCGACGACGCGGTCCTCGGCGCGGCGATCATCCTGCCCGACCACCCGCAGATCGCGCCCGAGAGCCGCGGCTCGCTGTTCGACTCGACCGAGATCGAGGAGGCGCTGCTGCTGCACGTCCTCGCCCTCAGCGACGGCGAGCGCGACGAGCTGGCCGCCGCCGACCCGGCCGTGCGGACGATGATCGAGCGCGCCGTCAGCGCCACGCCGGCCGACATCATCGCCCTGCACGGGCGCGTCACGGTGACCGATCCGGCGCCCGCGCCGCCGCCGGAGGCCGACGCCGAGATCCGCGGCGAGCAGACCATCGAGGTCGACGGGCGCTCCTTCCGCCGCGGCGCGCACGTCCGCCTTCGACCGACTCGGTCCCAACCACCCCGCAACGCCCAGGACCACCTGCTCGAGGGCCGCAGCGCGACGATCGAGCGCATCTACGTCGACTACGAGGACGGCGTCCACCTCTGCGTGACCGTCGACGACGACCCCGGCCAGGACCTGATGCGCGACATCGGCCGGTACGTGTACTTCAAGCCCGACGAGGTGGAAGGAATCGCGACGTGATGCCCCAGCTTCAGAAGCAGATCCTCGTCGCCGGCGTGGGCAACGCCTGGCTGCAGGACGACGCGTTCGGCGGCGAGGGCGCGCGCCGCCTCGACGAGCGCGGGGTGCCCGAGGGCGTCACGGTCATGAACTTCGGGACCGGCGGCCTGGACCTCGCCTACGAGATCATGCGCGGCTACGACGCGCTCGTGCTGCTCGACGCCAGCCGCCAGGGCGGCGAGCCGGGCACGTTGTATGTGTTGGAGCCCGACATGGAGGAGTTGACCGGTCCGATCGAGGACGGCGACGTCATCAACCCGCACGGGATGGACCCGCAGACGGTGCTGCGGTTCGTCGGCGCGATCGGCGGCTTCTCCGGGCGGATCGTCGTGATCGGCTGCGAGCCGGGCGAGGTCGACGACGTCGGCCTGGGCCTGACGCCCGCGGTCGAGGGCGCGGTGGAGCGGGCGCTGGCGCTGGTGTCCGAGACGCTCGAGGAGCTGCGCACCGACGCGGCCTACCAACGCTGATGCACGAGTTCTCGATCGCCTCGGCCGTCGTGGCGACCGCCGTCAGGCACGCCGACGGCCGCCGCGTGGTGGTCGTGCGCGTGCGGCTCGGCGCGCTGCGCCAGGTCGTTCCCGACGCCCTGGCCTTCGCCTTCGAGATCGTGTCGCGCGAGACCCTGTGCGCGGGCGCGCGCCTGGAGTGGGAGTGCGTGGCGCTGCGGGTGGCGTGCACGCCCTGCGCCCGGACCTGGGAGCTGGAGCGCCCGCCGTTCCGCTGCCCGGGCTGCGGCGACGGCGCCGTCGCCGTCGTCAGCGGCGAGGAGCTGGAGGTCGAGTCCATCGAGGTCGAGGAGGAAGCCGCATGCACCGCGTGAAGGTCCGCGTCGCCGAGGACGCGCTGGACGCCAACGCGACGATCGCCAACGCCAACCGGGCCGACTTCGACCGTGCCGGCGTCGCCGTCGTCAACCTCATGAGCGCGCCCGGCGCGGGCAAGACCACGCTGCTGGAGCGCGTGCTCGGACACGGCGCCACGATCGGCGACGGCGTGCGCGTCGGGGTGCTGGAGGGCGACGTGCAGGGCAGCCTCGACGCCGACCGCCTCGCGCACCTGCACGTCCCCGTCGTCCAGCTCG
>JAOPZP010000209.1 GCA_025964055.1 Conexibacter sp. | reverse complement strand
GTCTTGAGCGCGTTGAGGCCCGGCGCCAGGGTCGACTCGATCGTCTCGCCGGCGAGGGCCTCGCTCAGGCGGCGCGCGGTGATCTCCACCTCGGGAAGCTCGGGCATGGGCGCCCTCGATGGTAGGGGCCGCTCAGATGGGTTCTTCCACGAGGCGGTCCCGGTGATGGCTGGTCCGGGCGGATGCCTGAGGTCGCACGATCTCGCAGGCGATCCTGGTTGGATCGGCAAGGGATCGGGTGGCCTCAGGCGCCGGCCGGGCCGGTCAGCGCCGGCACCGAACCGTGGAAGAACTCATCTCAGCTGAGCAGCACGTCGTAGCCGCGCTGCGTGCGGCGCAGCCGGCAGGCGTCCGGACCGCAGGTGGCGACCAGCAGCTCGACGGTGACGCGGCCCGATCCAGCGCCGAGCGCGAGGTCGACCCGGGCCGGCAGGGTCGCGGCCGTCCACTCGGTCGGCTCGCGCAGCAGCTGCGGGTCGCTGGCCACCGCGCGAACGCGGATCGGCGGTCCGCCCGCCGTGTCGAGCGCGTCGTCGCCGGCGTCGAGGTCGAGGTCGATCGTCGCCGTCGAGCCCGCCGCGCCGACGATCGTGCCGGCCACCGCCGCCGGCAGGTCGTCGGGCGCGTCGCTCGAGCCCGGGCGCCCGACGTCCAGCGTGCGGACGTGGGCGCGGACCGGGTCGACCATGACGACACGGTGGTTGCCGCTGTCGGCGACCAGCAGCCGGCCGTCGGGCAGGACCGCGACGCCGCCGGGCTCCGACAGCCCGTCGACCGGCACCGTCCACAGGTGCGACCCGCGCCACACGCGGATCCGGTCGTTGAAGGTGTCGGCGACGAAGAGCGCGCCGCCGCGGCCGAGCGCGAGCCCGAGCGGGTGCTGCATCCGGGCCCGGTCGCCGTCGCCGTCCTCGGCGCCCCAGGCGAACAGTCCGGCGCCCGCGAGCGTGCGCACCTCGAAGGTGCTCGCCGCGACCATCCGCAGCGCGCTGGCCTCGGCGTCGACGAAGGCCAGGTCCCCCTCGCTGGTGATCGCCAGCCCCGACGGCTGGGCGAGCACGGCCTCCAGCCCCGGCCCGTCGACCAGCGCCTCGTCACCGGTGCCGGCGAGGACCTGCAGCTCGCCCGCACGGTCGACCGCCCACAGGCGATGGCGGCCGGCCTCGGCGACGACGAGATGGCCGTGCCAGCGCACGACGTCCCACGGCGACCGCAGGCGGTCGGTGATCAGCTCCCGCGGGCTGCGGCCGTCCAGCGGGATCCGCCACACGCGGTCGGCGCCCGTCTCGCAGACCAGCAGCGCCGCGGTGTCGCCGACGCTGTCGAACCGGACGCCCTGGGGCTGGTAGAGGCCGTCGAGCTCCTGCAGCACCTCCCCGCCGAGCGTGCAGACCAGGACGCGGTCGTGCCCGGTGTCGGCGATGGCCAGGCGCGGCGCGGTGGTCGCGCCGTCCTCGATGGCGAGCTTGCCGGGAAACGCGAGCTCGCCCCTGCCCTGCGGCTCGCCGTCGAGCTCCAGCACGCCGCGCCGCAGCGTCCCCGCCCCGTCGGCCTCGGCGACCAGCTCCTCGATGGCGGCGGCCAGCGCGATCGCGTGACCCTCGCCCGAGACCGTCATCGCGACGCGCCCCTCGGCGTCGACGAGCACGAGCGTCGGCCACGCGCTCACCGCGTAGGCGCTCCACGTGGCCATCGCGGGGTCGTCGAGCACCGGGTGCTCGATCCGATGGCGCGCCACCGCGCCGCGCACCGCCGCGTGCTGGTGCTCGTGCGGGAACTTCGGCGAGTGGACGCCGACGACGGTCAGCACGTCGGCGAAGCGCCGCTCCAGCCCGCGCAGCTCCTCGTGCACGCGCTGGCAGTTGACGCAGGCGAGCGTCCAGAAGTCGAGCAGCACGATCTTGCCGCGCAGCTGCGCCAGCGTGAGGTCGTCGACCCCGATCCATCCGCCCTCGCCCTCCAGCTCGGGCGCGCGAACGCGCACGCGATCCATGCCCTCAGTGTGCCGCGCCGGACATGACCGCTCGGTCAGGAGCGGGCCGGCGGGCCGGCGGTCAGCAGCGCCAGCAGCGTGCGGTGCAGGGCCGCGGAGGCCTGCTCGACGTCGAGCCCCTGCTGCTCGCGCAGCGCCGCCCAGCACGACCACGACGCGGCGGCGCTCAGCGCGGCGGTCAACGTGGCGCGCTCGGACTCGGGCGCCGCCGCGATCTCGGCCGCGAAGACCCGCGCCACCTCGCCGCGCTTGGCCGAGCGGAAGCCCTCGAGCGCCTGGCGGGCGCTGTCGGAGAACGGCTCCATGAGCAGCGCGGCGCGGCGCACGGGCGCGATCCACTCGAACACGCGCGCCCGCTGGGCGACGACCTCGGCGACGCGCTGCTCGAGCCGGCCGCCGGCGTCGATGGTGCCCATGAGCTCGTCGAGCTGGCCCGTGCGCTGCTCGCTGACCGCGGCGAACAGGGCGTCGCGGTCGGCGAAGTGCTGGAAGACCGTGCGCGGCGCGACCGACGCGCGCGCCGCGATCTCCTCGATCGTCGGCTGCACCTTGCCGGCCTCGAGCAGCGCGACCAGCGCGTCGACGATGGCCCCGCGCGTGCGGTGCGACCGCGCGGTGCGGCCGTCCCGTGGGGTGACTTCCGCAGATTCGAGCATGGGACCGATGGGCGAAGCCTAGCCCGCCGACCGGTCCTCGATCAACGGGGCGTCGGGCTGATGCGGTCCAGCTCGCGGGGACGCAGGAGCGCGACGAGCTCGCCGCGGGTCCCGTCGAGGCGCACGCCGGCGACGCCGCCCTTCTTGAAGTCCACGCGCGCGCCGGTGAGGTCGTGCACGACCTGCTCGAAGTCCGGGTTGTGCCCGACGATCAGCACGCGCTCGTCCGCGCCGGCGGCCTGCAGCAGCTCACGGGCGTCCTGCGCGTCGAACCCCTCGGCCAGCCCGGCGAGCACGACCGGCTCGACCCCGAGCGCCTGCGCGGCCAGCCGCGCCGTCTCGCGCGCCCGCACCTTGGGGCTCGTGTAGATGTGCTGGAACGGCAGCTCGAGCGCCGCGAGCGCCGCGCCCGCCGCGCGCGACTGGTCCTCCCCGCGCGGGGTCAGCCGCCGCTCCTCGTCGGGCCGGACGCCGTGCGGCTCGGCCTCGCCGTGTCGCAGCAGCCAGAGCTGGTTCCCCATGCCGGCAATCTATCGGCGGGGCTACGTCATCGCCCGCGTGGCGGGCCCGGTGTACTGCTTGCCGGCGGGATCGGTCCAGCGCACGCGCCACTCGCGCTTGCTGCCGCCGCGTGCCGCGCTCCGGGTCCAGACGCCACGGCTGTTGGTGGTGACCGTCGCCAGCGTCTTCCACGCGCCGCCGTCGTGCTGCTGGACGGTGACCTTCGTCGCGCCCGTGGCCGGCCGCGCGATCCCCCACAGCGTGACCTTCGACGAGCGGCCCGAGGCCTTGGCGACGAGCGGCAGGCGGAAGCCCTCCAACGACGGCTTGGCCTTGCCCGCCGCGGTGAGCAGCCCCGACTCGAAGCCGCTGTAGCGGAGGGCGGCCGACACGTTGTCCTGCGGCTTGTCGTCGGTCAGCAGGTACTGGGAGAACGCCGCGACGCGCGGGTTGTAATAGGCCAGGCGCTCGGAGTAGGAGCGGTACTCGGCCTGGCGCTGGAGGCTGACGCCGAACAGCGGGTCGGGCGTGCTCTGGATGCCGAACTCGGTGAGGTAGATCGGCAGGTGCTTGCTCACGACGCCCGCGGCGCCGGCCTTGTCGAGCGCCGTGGTCAGGCGCGAGAGCACGCCGATCATCACGTCGTTGGGCTTGGTGGTCTTGAACTGCGGACCCTGGCGGTTGGTGTAGGCGTGGTGGGCGTAGCCGTCGACGCGCAGCTTCCCGCACGAGCCCGTCTTCTTGTACCGGTCGTCGAGGCAGAGCGCGCCGCGCAGGAACGTCAGCGGCGCGACGTCCTTGCCCGTGCCGGTCGGCGCGGTCTCGCCCATCAGCACCGGCTTGGTGTCGCCGACGGCCGCCAGGCCGCGCAGCGCGGCGGCGTAGAGCCCGCGGTAGATCCCCGGCGAGACGGGGCGATGCCTGCTGTCGTACTGCGGCGCCAGGAACTGCGGGTGGTTGGGCTCGTTCCAGATCGACCAGCGCGTGACCTGGCCGCCGAAGTGCTTGGCGACGGCCATCATGAACATGCGGAACTCGTTCGGGCTGGGGCGGGTGCGCGTGTCCCGCGCGCCGTTGGTCGCCCAGCGCGGCACGAAGCCCGAGACCGTGAGCTGGACGGTCCAGCCGCGGGCCTTGGCCTCGTCGAGCACCGGCTGGTACTTGGACCAGTCGTAGTTGGCGGGGTCGGTCATGTCGAGCTTGGGCTTGACGCGGGAGTCGGCGTCGGGCGCGACGTCGTGCCAGTAGAGGACGACGCGGAGCGCGTGGGCGCCGAGGCCGTCGATCTCGGTGAAGGCGGCTTCGCGCTGAGCGGGGTCGAACAGGTCGCGCGGGGCCTCGAAGGTGACCTCCTGGCTCGGCTTGGCGTGCGCGGGCACGGCCAGCACGAGCGCGGCGAGGAGCATCAGGGGGAGCAGGCGGAGGATTCGGGTCATCACAGGTGGGGACACGCTATCGACGCGAGAAGTTGCGCGAGCCTTGCACCGACGTTCGCTTTCGCATACCTTCGAGTAGGTATGTCAGTCCGGTCGGCCGCCGCCGAGGTCACCCGCACGCGCCTGATCGACGCCTCGATCGAGCGCTTCGCCGCCGACGGCCTCGGTGCGAGCTTCGACGCGGTGGCCGCCGACGTGGGCGTCACCAAGGGCGCGTTGTACCACCACTTCGGCTCCAAGGAGGGCCTCGTCGAGGCCGTCTACAAGGAGGCCATCCGCCGCCACGCCGACCGCGTGATCGAGGCGTCGGCGGCCGGCACCGGGCGCGAGCGGCTGTTCGCGCTCGTCGACGCGTCGGCGCGGCTCTACAGCTCGCGCACGCCGTTCTACCGCCTGCTGGTGTCGCTGCACCTGGCCGCCGCGATGGAGCGCCCCGCGCTCGCCGACACCGCCCGCCGCGCCCAGCGCACCCAGCGCGACTTCATGATCGAGCTGGTGCGCCAGGGCCAGCGCGACGGGTCGATCCGCCCCGGCCTCGACGCCGAGGGCGTCGGCCTGACCGTCAACGCCGCGCTCGAGGGGTTCCTGACCCAGCAGCTCGAGCCGCCCGCCGCCCAGCGCCGGTGGGTCGCCAAGTTCCGTTCCCTGATGGAGGACCTGCTGTGAGCATCGCCCCCACCCCGCACGCCGACGCCGGCGTGATCGACTTCACCGTCCCGCCCGAGCTCCAGGAGCTGCTGGGCCGGGTCAAGGCCTACATCTCCGAGGACGTGCTGCCCGTCGAGGGCGACATCGCCGACCCCGAGGACGTCCTGCGCTCCTGGGAGGTCGTCGAGCGCCTGCGCGACCGCGCGCGCCAGCGCGGCATCTTCACCCCGCACCTGCCCGAGGAGTACGGCGGCCTGGGCGTCGGCGTGCTCGGGATGGCGCTCATCTCCCAGGAGGTCGGGGCCGCGCCGCTGGCGGCTCTGGGGATGAACTGCATGGCGCCCGACGAGGGCAACATGCACACGCTGCTGCTGGCCGGCAGCGAGGAGCAGAAGGAGCGCTGGCTGCGTCCGCTGGCCGAGGGCGCGATCCGCTCGTGCTTCGCGATGACCGAGCCGGACGTCGCGTCGAGCGACCCCACCAACTTGGAGACCTCGGCGGTGCGCTCCGAGGACGGCAGCGAGTGGATCCTCAACGGCCGCAAGTGGTGCATCACCGGAGCCATCGGCGCGGCGTTCGCCATCGTCGTGGCCAAGACCGGGTCCGACGCGGCCGCCGGCCACCGCAACTACTCGCTGATCATCGTCCCGACCGACACGCCGGGCTGGACGGTCGAGCGCGATCCGGAGTGGATGGGCAGCCACGCGCCCGGCGGGCACCCGATCATCGCCATCGACGACGTGCGCGTGCCCTGCGAGAACCTGCTCGGCGCCGAGGGCGAGGGCTTCGTCATCGCCCAGAAGCGCCTGGCCGGCGGCCGCCTCGCGCACGCCATGCGCTGGATCGGCATGGCCCAGCGCGCGCTGGACCTCAGCACCACGCGCCTGCTGCAGCGCAGCACGTTCGGCAAGGAGCTCGCGCGCCACCAGATGCTGCAGGCGATGATCGCCGACAGCGCGATGGACCTGTACGCCTCGCGCCTCATGGTGCTCCACACGGCGTGGAAGCTCGAGCGTGGGCTGCCGCACCGCCAGGAGATCGCGATGACCAAGACGTTCGTGTCGGAGGCCTTCGGCCGCATCGCCGACCGCGCCGTGCAGATCCACGGCGCCGCGGGCATCGCGCTCGACCTCCCGGTCGGGCGCATCTACCAGGATGCACGCGCCGCGCGCATCTACGACGGCGCCTCGGAGGTGCACCGCATGACGATCGCACGCGAGCTGCTCAAGCTCGCCATGCAGGGCGAGTCGACCAAGGCCGCGACCGGAGACCTCGCCTGATGGCCCACGAGATCGCGGCCGACGACATCGTCCGCACCCACGAGGAGGGCGCCGCCAACGAGCGCGCGCCGCTGCTGGTGCTCGACCCGCTGCTGGCCTTCCTCGACACGCACGACCTCGGCGACGGCGAGCCGCTCGTCCGGCCGATCGGCGACGGCCACTCCAACGCCACGTACCTGTTCGACCGCGGCGGCTCGCGCTTCGTGCTGCGCCGTCCGCCGCGGCCGCCGATCCCGCCCAGCGCCAACGACATGCTGCGCGAGGCGCGCGTGCTGAGCGCGCTGGAGGGCCGGGCGCGCGTGCCGCGCGTGCTGGCCGTCTGCGAGGACACGTCGGTCATCGGCGCGCCGTTCTACGTCATGGAGGAGGTCATCGGCCACGTCGTGACGACCGCGATGCCGTCGGGGCTCGACACCCCGGACGAGCGGCGCCGCACGGCCGAGGAGCTGATCGACGCGCTCGTCGAGATCCACGCCGTCGACTGGCGCGCCGCCGGGTTGGAGGGCTTCGGCAAGCCCGACGGCTACCTCGAGCGCCAGCTGCGCCGCTTCCTCGGGCTGTGGGACCACAACAAGACGCGCGAGATCCCGGCGGTCGAGCACGTCGGCCGGTGGCTCAAGGAGAACCTGCCGGAGTCCCCCGCGGCGACGGTCGTCCACGGCGACTACCGCCTGGGCAACGTGCTGCTGGCGCCGGAGCCGCCGGCGCAGGTGGCGGCCGTGCTCGACTGGGAGATGTCCACGATCGGCGATCCGCTGGCCGACCTCGGCTACCTCTGCACGCTCTACGTCGACCGCGACGACCCGTCGCTCGGCAAGTTCGAGCTGTCGAGCGTCACGCGCGACGAGGGCTTCCTCACCCGCCCCGAGCTGGTCGCGCGCTACGAGGAGCGCTCGGGGCGCTCGATGACCGACATCCGCTGGTACCAGACGCTCGCGCTGTGGAAGTCGGTCGTGTTCATGGAGGGGAACTTCAAGCGCGCGTCGTCGGGCATGAGCGACGACCCCTACTTGAAGGCCTTCGGTGACGGCGTCGTCGGGCTGGCCGAGCGGGCCGAGGGGCTGACGCGAGGGGAGTGACGCCGCGCGGCTCAGGCGGGCTTGCCGGTGTGCGTGAGCCGCCGGCGCGCCTCGTCGATGCGGGCGCGGGTCTTCGGATCCCTGGCGAGGCGCTTGGCCTCCTCGGCGACCCGTCGCCCTTCCGGGCTGCGGGCGAGCTTGCGGACCTGCTGGAGGAAGGGCGTCGACATCGTGCTTCTCGACGTCCCCGTGCGGGGCCT
>JAOPZP010000198.1 GCA_025964055.1 Conexibacter sp. | reverse complement strand
TCGTCGCCGTCCTTGGGTCGCGCGTGGCGGCACGGTGCAGGCCGCGCTCGACCGGGTTGAGGTCGCGTCCGCCGGCGAAGTCCGACATCTGGAGGTGGTGCAGCGCGAGGTGGCGCCGATGCCGGCGCCGGTAGCGCTCCAGCGCCGGGTCGGGGTCGGTGCCCGCGGTGAGCGGGCCGGCGAGCTCGTCGGCCAGCCACTCGGCGCTCTGCAGCGCGAAGCCGACGCCGACGCCCCACACCGGATCGCTGGCCTGGGCCGCGTCGCCGACGAACGCGACGCCCGGACGCCCGGCCGGCCGGCGGACGTTGGGCAGGTCGAGCTTGCCGATGAGCGGCGAGATGCGGCGCGCCCGCTCCAGGTCCGGGCCGCGGTCCAGGCCCGTGAAGGCCCGCGCGAACCCGCCCTCCTTGTCGGCCTTGAAGGCGGGGAGGTGGTCCTTGTGCAGGAACGCCGCGGCGATCGTCGCGCCGTCGTCGTTGCGGAAGCAGTAGAGGATGTCGCGGCCCAGCCACATCATCGACCGGTGGCCGGAGGCGAGCGGCAGGTCCTCGTAGTACGCCATGTAGCCGAAGCGCCCGTGCGGCTGGACCCGGCCAGGGACGCCGGCCAGGCGTGCGACCGCCGAGCCGCGGCCGTCGGCGCCGACCGTGACGCGCGCAGAGACCTCCACGTCCTCGCCGTCGACGGTGCGCCCCCGCACGCCGCTGGGGCGGCCGGCGCCGTCGCGCAGCACCTCGGTGACCGTCACCCCGCGGCGAACCTCGACGTTCGGCGTCGAGGCGGCCAGCTCGCGGAGCATCGGGTCGAGCTTGGCGCGCCGCAGGCTGTAGCCGTGCTCGTCGCCGGGCATGACGTACCACCCGCCGCCCTTGGTCCAGACCTCCAGCCCGTTGCGCACCGCGCCTGCGCGCACCATCGCGTCCTCGACGCCGAGGCGCCGCAGGACCGGCGTCCCGCCCTCCTGGATGAAGTGCGAGCAGACCACCTTGTAGTGGTCGGGCTTGGTGCTCTTCTCGAGCACGGTGACCGCGATGCCCTGGCGGCCCAGCAGGGCGGCGAGCGCACAGCCGGCGACGCTGCCGCCGGCGATCACGACGTCGGTGCGATCGGGCATGGTGCGCGACGCTACCCCAGTGAGTAGCGTCGCGCAACTTACTGGGTGGGGACAGTCCCCACCGCGGGTGGATCAGAGCGGGATGTTGCCGTGCTTGCGCTTGGGGCCCGGCTCGCGCTTGGTCTGCAGCGTGTGCAGCGCGTTGATGAGCTTGGGGCGGGTCTCGTGCGGTGTGATCACGTCGTCGATGTAGCCGCGCTCGGCCGCGCTGTAGGGGTTGGCGAAGCGCGCCTTGTAGTCGTCCATCAGCTTCTTGCGGCGGTCCTCGGGCGTCGGCGAGCTGGCCAGGTCCCGGCGGTAGATGATGTTGACCGCGCCCTCGGGCCCCATGACGGCGACCTCGGCCTGCGGCCAGGCGAAGTTGAAGTCGGCGAGCAGGTGCTTGGACGCCATGACGTCGTAGGCGCCGCCGTAGGCCTTGCGCGTGATGACCGTGATCTTGGGCACCGTCGCCTCGGTGTAGGCGTACAGGAGCTTGGCGCCGTGGCGGATGATGCCGCCCCACTCCTGGCTCGTGCCAGGCAGGAAGCCCGGCACGTCGGTGAACGTGATGATCGGGATGTTGTAGGCGTCGCACGTGCGCACGAAGCGCGCGGCCTTGGCCGAGGCGTCGATGTCGAGCACGCCCGCCATGTGGGCCGGCTGGTTGCCGACCACGCCGACCGGGAAGCCGTCCAGGCGCGAGAAGCCGCAGATGATGTTCTTGGCGAAGTGCTCGTGGATCTCGAAGAACTCGCCGTCGTCGACCACCAGCCGGATGACGTTGCGCATGTCGTACGGCTTGTTGGGGTTGTCGGGCACGACGGTGTCGAGCTCGGCGTCCCGGCGCTCCGGATCATCCGTCGGGTGGATGCGCGGCGGCATCTCGAGGTTGTTCTGCGGCAGGAAGCCCATGAGGAAGCGGGTGTCCTCCAGCAGCTGCTCCTCGTCGTCGGCGGCGAGGTGCGCGACGCCGGACTTGGTGTTGTGGGTCATCGCGCCGCCGAGCGACTCGAAGTCCACCTCCTCGCCCGTGACCGTCTTGATGACGTCGGGGCCGGTGATGAACATGTGCGACGACTCCTTCACCATGAAGATGAAGTCGGTGATCGCGGGCGAGTAGACCGCGCCGCCGGCGCACGGGCCCATGATCAGGCTGATCTGCGGGATGACGCCCGAGCACTTGACGTTGCGGACGAAGACGTCGCCGTAGGCGCCGAGCGAGACGACGCCCTCCTGGATGCGGGCGCCGCCCGAGTCGTTGATGCCGATCACGGGGCAGCCGATCTTGGCCGCCAGATCCATGATCTTGCACATCTTCTCGGCCATGACTTCCCCGAGCGAGCCGCCGAAGACGGTGAAGTCCTGGGAGAACACGCAGACCCGGCGGCCCTCGATCGTGCCGTGGCCGGTGACGACGGCGTCGCCCCAGGGCCGGTTCTTCTGCATCTCGAAGTCGGTCGTGCGGTGCCGGACGAACGTGTCGAGCTCCTGGAAGGAGCCCGGGTCCAGCAGCTTCTCGATGCGCTCCCGGGCCGTGAGCTTGCCGCGGGCGTGCTGCTTCTCCTCGGCCTCGGGCGAAGAGTGCATCGCGGCCTCGCGGAGCTCGTTGAGCTGGGCGAGCTTCTCGTCGAAGGTCTCGGGGTTGTGCTGGCGCTGGGTCATGGCGGCGGCGAACGATAGTTCGCGGAGCCGCGCGCCGGGCTGCCGCCCTCGGTCAGCCGCGCGAGAAGGGGCGGTGGTGCGCTGAGCCGAGGTCGTCCAGCACGCCCACGAGGACTGCTTCGACGTGGTCGTCGTCCAGCTGCGGGGCGGCGGGCTCGGGGTCGGGGTCCGGCTCCGGCTCCGGCTCGACGACCGCGACGGGCTCGGGCTCGGGCGCCGGCTCGGGCTCGGGCTCGACCACCGCGACGGGCTCGGGCTCGGGCTCCGGCACGGGCTCGGGCTCGACCACCGCGACGGGCTCCGGCGCCGCGCGCCGCCGGAACATCCGGGCGAAGAAGCCACGCTTGGGCGCCGGCCCGGGGTCAGACCCCAGCTCCAGGACGGCGAGCGACTCGGTGACCTGCGCGAACGCGTCGGGCTCGGGCTCGGGCTCGGGCTCGGGCTCCGGCTCCGGCTCTGCGACGGCCTCCGGCTCCACCACCGGCTCCGGCTCCGGCTCGACCTCCACCTCGGCCACGGCGGCCGGCTCGGGCTCGGGCTCCGCCACCTGCTCCGGAGCCGCCACCGCGGCCGCCGTGATCGTGACCTTCGTTCCCCAGCCGGATGCCTCGAGCTCCACCGTGCCGCATGCGCGGTCGCCCTCCCAGACGACGGTGGTCTCGTTCTCCAGCCGGGTGATGCGGATCTCCCCGAACGCACCGAGGTGGCGCGCCAGCGTGCTGACGTCGCTGATCTCGGCCCACAGCTCGGGCGGGGACTTCACCAGGGTGCGCTGCGCTCGCGGCTCGGACATCGGCTCAGGGTTCGCCCCGGGGCACGGCGATCCCTTCCCCTGGGCGAACGCCTGCAACCGATCTTCCCGGCGCGCCACCTAGTGGCAGGCGGCGATCGAGCCCGTCCAGTAGGGCTGCGCCGGCAGCGTGTCCCAGGGGTTGGGCAGGGCGTCGTCGGTGACGTACATGCTGCCCGCGTTCAGCGTCTTGGAGCGCGCGCACACCTGGCGCATCGTGGCCTCGTCCGGCGCGGAGTAGACAAGGTTGGAGATCTGGCTGGCCACGCGGTCGCGGATCCAGGCCGGTGGCGTCCAACCCAGGTACTGGGCGGCGCTGCCCTCGAACACGATCACGACGTCGGCCACGGGGGCGTCCAGCTGCCACGCCGTGGCGGCGGCCAGGCCCGGGTTGCCGACGACCTCGTGCGCCCCCGGCTTGCCCCCGATGTAGGCGTAGAGGCTCCCGTAGTAGCTGCGCGTCGCCGGGTCGGTGCTCATCTGGTCGAGGAAGACCCCGTCGATGCTCGGGTAGTGCGCGTAGTGCGCATCGATGTCGGCGCGGACCGCGGCCAGCGGGCGTGCGCCGAAGGAGGTGTCCACGTAGCCGACGACGCGCTGGCCGCGGGCGTGGCACCGCGCAAGGGCCTCGGCGTAGTCGGGGTTCGCCGCCGCGCCCGGCCCGCCGCCCGGGTTCATGACCGCCGTGGACGGGCCGCCGGCCACGTTCATGGCGTCGCACATCCGGAACCAGTGGTTCGTCGCGTTCCACCAGTCGGGGTAGAAGTAGGACGGGACGAGCTGGTGCTGGTTGTCGGTGCCCCACGTCGCCTGGGCACCCGACGGGGCCAGCACCGCCCCGATCAGCGCCATCGCCAGCATCCAGCTGCCGAGCCGTCGTCGCATGATCCCTCCGTGTCTGCGATGGGCATGGCCGCGCCACGCCGGACGATCACGCTAGACCCGCCGAAGCGACGCGGTCAAGCGGCGTGTCGGCGCGCGGCCCTCGCCGCCGGTGCGCTCGGTGCGGCTAGCCGAACCCTCGACGTTCGACCCCGGCGCCGCGCCAAGTACGGACAGCCCCCCTTCACGTCGGCTTCACCGGGATCTAGGTTGGCGTCCGGCGCCCAGCACAGGGGATGGGGCCAGTTTTAGCCCTGTCATCCAGCAAGTTGGGAGTCGACGTGCACCGCAAGTCCAAGGTCGCCTTTGCGACCGCCATCTGCGCCTTCGCGCTGCCTGGCGTCGCCGGCGCGGCGACGAAGGTCGTCAGCGCCGGACCGCCCCTCAAGAAGCCGCCCGCGGGCGTGCCGAAGGACAGCGACATCGATCAGTTCTATCCGGCGTCGATCAAGGTCCACGCGGGCGACAGCGTGAAGTTCCAGATCGCGGGCTTCCACACGATCAACTTCCCGAAGAAGGGCGCGGGCTCGCCGCCGCTGGCGGTCCCGGATCCGGCGCATCCCGTCACCGGCCTCACCGACGCGTCCGGCGCGGCGTTCTGGTTCAACGGCCAGGGCACGCCGGTCATCCCGTCGATCGTCGCCCTCGGCACGGGCAGCGGCAAGGCCTACACGGGCGCTGCCGCGATCGGCTCCGGCATCCCCGCCGGCTCGGGGCCGCCCAAGCCGTTCGTCGTGAAGTTCCCCAAGGCGGGGTCGTTCACGTACTACTGCGCGGTCCATCCGGGCATGAAGGCCAGCGTCTCGGTCGTCGCCAAGGGCAAGGCCGTGCCGAGCGCCAAGGCCGACGCCGCGCGCGGGGCCAACCAGCTCGCCCAGGGCCTCGCGACGATCAAGAAGCTCGACAAGCTCAAGCCCGCCGCCACGCAGACCGTCACCGCCGGTCCCGACGACAAGGGCGGCGCGTCGCTGCTGCGCTTCACGCCGTCGAGCCTGACGACGAAGGTCGGCACGCCGGTCACGCTGCAGATGAGCCCCGGCACGCGTGAGGATCACACCTTCACGTTCGCCAAGGACGTCAAGGCCGCCGGGAAGCTGGCCGAGAAGACGTTCGTCGCGCCGCTGCCCGGCACCGGCACGGCCGGCCCGCCGGTGCTCGCGTTCGACCCCAAGTACGCGTACCCGAGCGACCCGCCCAGCTCGCCGCTCACCTACGACGGCACCAACCACGGCGACGGGTTCCTGAACTCCGGCGTCCTCGACGGCGATCCCAGGACGCCGTTCCCGCAGAAGGTCACCGTGACGTTCCCCACCGCGGGCACGTACACGTTCTTCTGCGCCATCCACCCGTTCATGACCGGGAAGATCACCGCCACGTCATGAGCCAGTCCGTTCGCACGGCCGCCGTGCTCGCCGCCCTCGTGGCGGCGGGTGCGGCGGCGGCGCTGCCGGCATTCGCGCCGGCAGCGGCGCAGCACCCCTCCACCTCCGGCAAGACCCGCACCGTCGGCGTCTACACCGACTACTACGACCCACCCAAGCTGACCCTCCACGTCGGCGACAAGGTCAAGTGGGTCTGGCACTCCAGCGGCTTCGCGCTGCACGACGTCTACGTCGACAGCGGCCCCGAGGACTTCAACTCGCCCACGCAGGCCGGCGGCAGCTTCGCGCACCGCTTCAAGAAGGCCGGCACGTTCAAGCTCTACTGCACCGAGCACCCGGAGATGACCATGGGCGTCACGGTCAAGAAGGTGCGCAAGTGAGCCTGTCGCGGCGCGACCTGCTGTGCCGCCTCGGCACAGGATCGGTCGCGATCGCCGCGGGCGGCACCGCCGTGGCGTCGGGCCGCACCCCGGTGCGCGCGACCGCCGCGCAGGCGCCGTCGGAGCCCGGCGTCCGCGAGTACTGGGTGGCCGCGCGCAACGTCCGCTGGGCGATCGTGCCGACCAGGCACGACGACTGGAAGAACACCAAGATCAAGAACGTCACCTACGACGCGCTGGCCTACGTGGCCTGCACGCCGGGCTGGGCGGCGCCGCTGCCGCCCGGCGGCGTGGGGGACAACGCCGGCATCCCGGGGCCGGTGCTGCGCGCCTCGCCGGGCGACACGCTGCGGGTGCACTTCCGCAACGAGGACAAGACCTACAGGATGCCCCACACCATGCACCCGCATGGCGTGGCGTACACGCCGGAGCACGACGGCACGTATCTGGGGAAGCACACGCTGCCCGGCGGCGCGGTCGCGCCGGGGGCGACGTGGACGTACGAGTGGGTTGTGCGCGACGACAGCATCGGCGTGTGGCCTTACCACGACCACGGGCCGATGGAGATGATGTCGACCAACCTCGGGCTGTTCGGGGCGCTCGTCATCACCGGGCGCGACGAGACGCCGCCCGACGTCGAGCACACCATCTACTTCCACATGTACATGCCCACCGACGTCAAGGCGCGCCGGGCGTTCGGCGCGATCAACGGGCGGGCCTACGCGGGGAACACGCCGACGCCGCGCGCGGCCGTGGGCCAGAGCGTCGCCTTCAACGTGCTGACGCTCGGCAGCGAGCTGCACACGTTCCACATCCACGGCCACCGCTGGCACGACGCCGCCGGCGCCAACGTCGACGCCCCCGACCTCAGCCCCTCGCAGGGGCTGCGCATCCGCTTCACCGAGGACGCCCCGGGCCGCTGGCTCTACCACTGCCACGTGATGACGCACATGGAGCAGGGGATGGTCGGCTACTACCTGGTGAGCTGACCGTCGGGGCCGGGGCTAGGCGCCCGGCTTGGCCACCATGAAGAAGATCGCGATCAGGACGAGCACGGCCGCGGCCACGCCGACGGCCGCGACGCGCGAGAAGAGCGCGTCGTACTCGGCGCTGAAGCCCTTGTCGGTGGCCAGGTCGCGCCGCGCGAGCTCGCCGAGCCGGCGCTCGTTGGGGGAGAAGAAGGCCCCGCCCAGCGCGCCGATGACGAGCAGGATCACCAGCGGCACCGTGACCCAGACCTCCGACCACACCTTGGCCTTCGTGGCGAGGTAGATCCCGGCGATCAGCACGACGCCGATGCCCGGCGAGATCAGCAGCCGCCCGACGCGGTCTTGCGCGTGGTGCACCGCCGGCATCGCCTCGGGGTGCGTGCGCCGCAGCCAAGGGACGAAGATCGGGTAGGCGAAGATCACGCCGAAGGTGGCGACCACCGCCATGACGTGGATGGCCACGACGACGTCGTAGAACGCGAGGGCGAGCATGCGCCGGACCCTAGATGATGGGTCGGGCGGTCAGGCCCGGTCGCTCAGAAGGTCGGCGCGTACTTCCCGAACACGTCCTGCATCGCGCCGCACACCTCGCCGAGCGACGCCCGGTCGCGCAGCGCCTCCTTGATGTACGGCAGCAGGTTGTCGGTGCCGCGGGCGGCCTCGCGCAGCTCGTCGAGACGCGTGTCGACCTTGGCCTGGTCACGGTTGGCCTTGAACTCGGCCAGGCGCGCGACCTGCTGGTGCTCGGACTCCGGATCGACGCGGAGGAGGTCCGGCACCTCGATGTCGTCCTCCTCGTACCTGTTGACGCCAACGACGATGTCCTGGCCCAGGCGGTAGCGCTCCTGGTAGCCCCAGGCCGACTCGTCGATCTCGCCGGTGATGAACTCGATCGCGTTGACCGAGCCGCCGAGGCCGTCGACCTTGGCGATCAGCTCCTGCGCCCGCGACTCGATCTCCTCGGTCAGCGACTCGACGAAGTAGGAGCCGGCGAACGGGTCGACGGTGTCGGTCGCGCCCGACTCGTGCGCGATGACCTGCTGGGTGCGCACGGCGATCTTGGCCGCCTTCTCGGTCGGCAGGGCGAGCGCCTCGTCGTAGCCGTTGGTGTGCAGCGACTGCGTGCCGCCGGCCACGGCAGCGAAGCCCTGCAGCGCGACGCGGGCGATGTTGTTCTCGGGCTGCTGGGCGGTGAGCGTCACGCCGCCGGTCTGCGTGTGGAAGCGCAGCATCATCGACTTGGGGTCCTGCGCGCCGAAGCGGTCGCGCATGATGTGCGCCCACATCCGCCGGGCGGCGCGGAACTTCGCGACCTCCTGGAAGACGTTGTTGTGGCCGTTGAAGAAGAAGGCCAGGCGCGGAGCGAAGTCGTCGACGGCCAGGCCGGCGTCGATGGCGGCCTGCACGTAGGCGATGCCCGAGCAGAGGGTGAACGCCACCTCCTGCACCGCCGAGCAGCCCTTCTCGCGGAAGTGGTAGCCGGAGATCGACACGGTGTTCCACCGCGGGATGTTGTCCGCGCAGTAGGCGAAGAGGTCGGTCGTGAGCCGCATCGTCGGCACCGGCGGGTAGATGTAGTTGCCGCGCGCGATGTACTCCTTGAGCACGTCGTTCTGCGTCGTGCCGCGCAGCCTCTCGCTCGGCACGCCCTGCTCCTCGCCGACGAGCTCGTAGAGCAGCATCAGGCAGGCGGCGGGCGCGTTGATCGTCATCGACGTCGACACCTGGTCGAGCGGGATGCCGTCGAAGGCGGTGCGCATGTCGTCGATCGTGTCGATCGCGACGCCGGTCCGGCCGACCTCGCCGAGGCAGCGCGGGTTGTCGGAGTCCAGCCCGAGCTGGGTGGGCAGGTCGAACGCCATCGAGAGGCCCGTGCCGCCCTTGGACAGGAGGTAGCGGTAGCGCTCGTTGGACTCCTTGGCGCTCGCGTACCCCGCGTACTGGCGCATCGTCCAGACCTGCTTGCGGTACATCTCGCGGTGCGGGCCGCGGGTGTAGGGGAACTCGCCGGGGGCGCCGAGCTCGAGCTTGTCCGGGACGTCGGCCGCCGTGTAGAGGGCCTTGACCTCGATGCCGGAGTCGGTGAAGCGCCTGGGATCGTCGGGGCCCACGATGGGCGCGACCGTCAAGCGCTCCTCTGCAGGAGTCGTCGCCATGCCCGGGAGGTTACGGGGCGCCGCCGGAACGGCGCCCCGTGCCCCTCAGCCGCAGACCGTGATCTTCGTGCTGATCGACTTCGTCGGCGACTTGCCGCGCGTCACCTTGATGAACGCGCGCGCCTTCACGGTGACCGTCGAGCCGGCCTTCGTGCCCGCCGTGACCTTCAGCGTCTGGCGGAACGGCGCCCGGCGGTCGATCTTGACCCGCCTGCTGCCGATGGAGAAGTCGGCGCGGCGGACCTTCACGAAGCGGTTGCCCTTGCGCTTCTGCTTCTGCCAGGTGAGCGTGACGGTGAACGTCTGCCCCGGCTTGACGCAGGCGCTGGGCACGCCGAGCGAGATCTTCGCTCCCGGCACCGAGACCGTCCTGGTCGCCACCGCGTTGGGCGGCTTGACGAGCGGCGGCGCGCTGACGCTGACCGACATGCTCGCCGTCGCCGCGTTGCCGGCCAGGTCCTTGAAGCCGACCACGACGGTGTAGAAGCCGGCCGACGGGAACGTCAGCGTGGCCGGGTTGCCCGACGCGGCCGGCACGCCCGTCGCGCTCCACGCGAAGCCGGCCGGGTCGATGCCCGTGCCGCCCGCGTTGTCGGCGACGTTGGCCGTGTAGGTCACCGGGGTGCCGGCCGTCGCGGTGGCCGGCCCGGTCACCGTGCCGGCCGGCGCCACGAGGTCGGGGATCGCGTTGGCCGACGTCGTCTGGGCCATCGCGCCGCCAACGCCCGCGACGACGGCCTGCGTGGCGCTGGCGACGTCGACCGCCCGCCAGTCCTTGGTGGCCAGCACGCCGTCCGCGGGTTGGGCGTAGGCGTTGCGGCCGTCGGTCGAGTTGAAGATCGACCCGCCGTCGCCGACCGACAGCATCGTGCCGCCGCCGATGGCCACGTCGTACTGCCCCGGGATGTCGGAGCTCGCGTTGGGGTACTGGAACCTGCTGAACGCGGTGCCGGAGTCCTCGCTGGCCTCCAACGAGAGGCTGCCGGGGCACTGGTCGACGCCGACCAGGCGGTTGGGGTTGGCCTCGTCAAGGGCCAGGCGCGGGCGCTTGGTGAAGCAGTTGACCGCCTCCCCCCGGTGCGCGGCGCTGCTGGCCAGGCCGTCGGCGCTGAAGTAGACGTCGCCGAAGGACTTGCCGATGAAGTACACCGAGTTGGAGCCGGGGATGGTCTTGACGTCGGTCAGCTCGTCGTTGATCCGGCAGCTGCTGTTGGACTGGCGGTTGATCTCCGTCCACGTCGCGCCGCCGTTGGTGGTCCGGATGATCGGGCTGCCGCCGGCCTGCGCCACCGCGTAGGCGGTGGTGTTGTCGGCCCAGGCGACGGCCACGAGGTTCTGGTTCAGCGGGGTCGTGGACGCGGCTGCGGGCGTCGACGGGCAGGTGTGGTCATAGGTCAGGATTCCGGTGACGGAAGACCAGGTCTCGCCGCCGTCGATCGAACGCCGCATGGTGCCCGCGTCGCCGACCGCGATGCCCTTGCTGCCGTCCGGGCTCATCGCGATGTCGTTGAGCGCGATGCCCGGTGCGACGCCCTTCTGCGCGCCGTTCTTGAAGATCTTGCCGGCTGCGGTGGTGTACCAGAGCTTCGCTTCGCCCTGGTAGTCGACGGCCGTGATGTTCTCGGTGGTGCCCGACGCCGTCGGGGTCCAGATGCCGGCCGACGCCGTCGCGGCGGGACCGGCGACGAGGGTGCCGGCCACGAGGACCGCGAGCCGGATGAGCCTGAGATCGACCTTCATGCGCTTGGAGACCTCCCGGTTGGGACTGCGTGACACGGTGCGAACGGCGAGTCGGGCGCGAGCTTACGCGCCGGTCCGGGCGACTCGGCGACCACCGGCCGGCCGGCGGGCGACCCGTCGGCCGGGTCCTCCGTACTGTTTGCTCGGTGAAGGTCAGCGTCAGGCTGTTCGCGGGGCTGCGGGAGCGCGCGGGAAGCGACCGGTTGGAGCTCGAGCTGCCCGAGGGCGCGCGCGTCGCCGATGCGCTCGCGCAGGTGAAGCACCTCGCGCCGGGCGTGTCGCTCGTGCTCGCGGTCAACCGGCAGTACGCCGACCCCGACGTCGTCCTGTCGGCCGGTGACGAGCTGGCCGTCGTGCCGCCGGTCAGCGGCGGCGCGGTGCTCGACGGGCCGCTGTCGGTCGAGGTCGTCGCCGCGCGCGTGGCCGACCCGCGCGCGGGCGCGGTCGTCACGTTCAGCGGCACGACGCGCGACGTCGCGTTCCTCGACTACGAGGCCTACGCCGAGATGGCGGGCGAGCAGATCGAGCGGATCGTCGCCGAGGCGGTGCAGCGCCACGGGCTGTGCGCCGGGGCCGCCGACCACCGCGTCGGACGCGTCGCGCTCGGCGAGGCGTCGGTGGTCGTGGCGGCCAGCGCGCCGCACCGCGCCGAAGCGTTCGCGGGCGCGCGCGAGATCATCGACCGCATCAAGGCCGAGGCGCCCGTGTGGA
>JAOPZP010000109.1 GCA_025964055.1 Conexibacter sp. | reverse complement strand
TCAGAAGCCCATAGGTCAGGGTCTTCTGCTGCCCGGCGCCCGACGATGCCGAGCTCTCCTCACTCGAGGACCCGCTGCCGCATCCCACTGCCGCCACCGATCCACATCCCAACGCCGCCACTGCCGTAACGACCCACCGTGCACTCCTCATCCGTCCTCCTCTGTAGTCGAGCGTCTGGACCGACCACCAGCGCCTTGCTAGCAAGCGCTAGTTTAGGAGGGGTGGCGTGAATGTCAAGCACCGGCTCGCGCATGCGGGTTGGGGGCGTGGGCGATGGGGACCTGGTCGCTGACGCGCAGGCCGTAGCCCTCCAGCCCGCGGATCTTCTTGGGGTTGTTGGTCAGGATCCGGATCGAGGTCAGCCCGAGGTCGGCCAGGATCTGCGCGCCGATGCCGTAGTCGCGCAGGTCGGCGAGCAGGCCGAGCTTGAGGTCGACCTCGACGGTGTCATCGGCCTCCCCCTGCAGCGTGTTGGCCTTGAGCCTGTTCAGCAGGCCGAGGCCGCGCCCCTCCTGGGCGAGGTAGAGCAGGACCCCCTCGCCATCGGACTCGATCATCCCCAGCGCCGACTCCAGCTGCTCGCCACAGTCACAGCGCAGCGAGTGGAACACGTCGCCGGTCAGGCACTCCGAATGCACGCGCACCAGCACGTCGCCCTTGCCCTCGATCTCGCCCTTGACCATCGCGACGTGGTGCTTGTCGTCGACCAGCGAGCGATAGCCATAGACCGTGAACTCCCCGAACCCCGTCGGCATCGAGGTCGACACCACACGTTCGACGAGCTTGTCGTGGCGACGGCGATAGGCGATCAGATCGGCGATCGTGATCATCCTGAAGCCGTGCTTGTGGCAGTAGGCCGCCAGATCGGCGACCCGTGCCATCGACCCGTCCTCGTTCTGCACCTCGCAGATCACCCCCGCCGGCGTGCAGCCCGCCAGGCGCGCCAGGTCGACCGACGCCTCGGTATGCCCCGTGCGCTCCAGCACGCCGCGACCGCGGGCCTTGAGCGGGTGGACGTGGCCGGGGACCACGATGTCGGCCTTGCCCTTGGCGGGATCGACCGCCGTGCGGATCGTCGTCGCCTGATCGGCGGTCGAGATCCCCGTCGTGACACCCTCGCGCGCCTCGATCGTCACCGTGAACGGCGTCTCGTGCGCTGACTCGTTCTTCAAGGACATCAACTCCAGCCCGAGCTCGTCACAACGCTCCGGCGTCAACGTCAGGCAGATCCACCCACCCGCCTGACGCGTCATGAAGTTGATGTCATCGGCCGTGACGAACTCCGCCGCCATCACGACGTCGCCCTCGTTCTCACGATCCTCGTCATCGACGACCACGATCATCCTGCCGGCGGCGATGTCCTCCAACGCCTCCTCGATCGTCGCAAACGGGCCAGGACCAACCACCACGAGCGCCTCCTTTGCTTGCTAGCGCTTGCTAGCCTAGCAGCCCGGTTCGGCCTCGGCGGCGTGAGCCCCGGGCGACATGCGCCGGAGCAGCTCGCGCCTCACCCTGAGCCGGCGACGAACGCGAGTGCTTCGATCTCGATGGCCGCGCCGGCCAGGAGCCCGGCCACCTGGACCGCCGTGCTGGCCGGGCGGAGATCGCCGAAGACCGCGTTCCGAACGCGCGACACCTCCGCGTAGTCGTCGAAGTCCGTGACGAACACCGTGACCTTCACCACATCGCTCAGCGAGGCATCCATCTCGCCCAACAGCTGCTCGATGCGCAGCAGCGCGATCCGCGCCTGCTCGGCCCGCGGTCGGTCACTGCCGGCGCCGTCCATCTGCACCCCGAGCTGACCCGCGATGTGGACCCAGGTTCCCGGGCCCGCAACCGCCACCGCGTCGCTGTACGTCCCCGAGGCCGAAGCCAGGCGGCGGGTCATGCGATCGTCCGGTCGTGACCCTGCCACGCCTGCGCCCGCAGCTCGAATTTCTTGATCTTGCCGGTCGACGTCTTCGGGAGCCCGTCCACCGCGACGAACCGATCGGGCACCTTGAACCCGGCGAGCGTGGTCCGCACGTGAGCGGCGATCTCGTCGCCGGTGGCGTGCTGATCCGGCTTGAAGACGACATACGCGGCGGGACGCTCGCCCCAGCGCTCGTCGGGGATCGCGATGACGGCGACCTCGAGAACCGCCGGATGGCTCCCGACCGCCTGCTCGACCTCCACGGACGAGATGTTCTCGCCACCCGAGATGATGACGTCCTTCCTACGATCTCGGAGCTCGACGTACCCGTCTTCGTGCTGGGCGCCGAGATCTCCGGTTCGGAACCACCCGTCGATCTGAGCCGCGTCCGTGGCGTCTGGATCCTTGTAGTACCCGAGCATCAGGTCGTTGCCTCGCAGCACGACCTCGCCGACGGTCTGGCCGTCAGCGGGCACGTCCTCGCCGGCGCTGTCGACGACGCGTGGGTTGACGGCGATGACATTGCCTACGCCTTGGCGGGCCTTCAGCTCAGCGCGCTGTGGGCCGGGTAGCGCGTCCCACTCCGGATGCCAGTCGCAGACCATCACCGGGCCGAAGCTCTCCGTCAAGCCGTAGAGGTGCACCGTGTCGATGCCGACGGTGTCGAGCCGCCCGAGCAATGTCGGGCTCGGCGGAGCGCCGCCGGTGCCGACGCGGACGCGTCGACCATCGGCCGGCGCAACCGCGTCTGGGTGGTATGCCAAGGACGACAGGACGGTCGGCGCGGCGTTGAGATGCGTCACGCCGTCCTCACGGATCGTGCGCCAGATCAGCTCCGGATCGACGCGACGAAGGCACCGATGCACGCCGCCCACGGCGGTGACGCCCCAGGTCAGGCACCACCCGTTGCAGTGGAACATCGGGAGCGTCCACAAGAACACGGTGTCGGCGCGCAACTCGAGATGCAAGGCCATCGCCAGGGCCTGCAGGTAGGCACCGCGGTGGTGGTACATCACACCCTTCGGACGCCCGGTCGTGCCACTCGTGTAGTTGATCGCCAGCAGCGCCCGCTCGTCGTGGGGCGGACGATCGACGCGATCGCCCGACAGCAGGCGCTCGTACTCCTCGCCCTCTCCGACGACATCGAGCCTTGCCGTCGACGCGGCCGCCACGTCGCGCGCGAGCGCCCCGAGCTCGGCGTCTGCGATCAGCACGCTCACGCCGGCGTGATCGATGATGTAGGCCAACTCGTCGGCGGACAACCTGGTGTTGAGCGCGACCAGCACCTGCCCTGCGAGCGGCACGCCATAGTGGCACTCAAGCATGAGGTGGGAGTTGGCCGAGAGGACGCCGATCCGCGCACCGTCGGCCGCAGATCGTGCCAGTCCTCCGGCGAGGCGCAGGCAGCGATCCCAGAGCTCTCCGTAGGTCCACCTCTGTGCCCCGTCGATGACCGCAAGACGATCGCGGTGGACCGTGGCGGCGCGGCGCAAGAAGGCCGTCGGGGTGAGCGGCTCGAACGACATCTGGCCCATTGC
>JAOPZP010000173.1 GCA_025964055.1 Conexibacter sp. | reverse complement strand
TCACGTCGACCTCGGTGCGGATGATCGAGAGCGGCGTGCGCAGCTCGTGGGAGGCGCTGGCGATGAAGCTGCGCTGGCTCTCGAACGCCGCGTCGAGACGCGCGAGCATCGTGTCGAACGTGTCGGCCAGCTCCTTGAGCTCGTCGTCGGGGCCGGTGAGCGCGATCCGCTCGTGCAGGTTCTCCTGCGAGACCCGCCGCGCGGTCGCGGTGATCTCGCTCAACGGGCGCAGCGCCCGCCCGGCCAGTAGCCATCCCAGCGTCGCCGACAGCACCGCGGCCACCGCGAGCGCCAGGAAGTAGGCGTCCTGCAGCCGGTCCAGCGCCGCGATGCGCAGCTCGCGGCGGGTCTGGTCGATGATGCGGTCGCGCGCGCGGTCGTCGCGGTCGGCGGCGGCGGAGGGGCCGAGCCGATGGATGACCGCCTGGCGCGCCGCGGGACCGTTGGACAGCAGGCTGTCGCGGACGACCAGGTAGCTGAAGCCCAGGAGGAGGCCTCCACCGATGAGGAACGCGACGGAATAGAGCGCCGCGAGCCGCAGGCGCACCGTCGGTCGCATGAGCCGCCTCACGGGATCCGGTAGCCGAAGCCGCGCACCGTCTCGATGACCGGCGGGTCGCCGAGCTTGCGGCGCAGCGCCATCACGACCATCCGCATGGCGTTGGAGAACGGGTTGGCGTGCTCGTCCCACGCCCGGACGAGCAGCTCCTCCTGGCTCACGATCCCGCCCTGGGCCTCCAGCAGCACCCGCAGCACGCCGAGCTCCTTGGGCGTCAGGCCGAGGTCGCGGCCGGCGCGTCGCGCCTCCCGCCGGAGCGGGTCGAGCGTGAGGTCCCCGCGCTGCAGGACCGGCGCGGCGGCGGGACCGTCGCGGCGGGCCAGCGCCGTGATGCGCGCGACGAGCTCCCCGAAGTCGAACGGCTTGCGGAGGTAGTCGTCGGCGCCGAGGGCGAAGCCGTCGACCACGTCGCCGGCACCGGCCGCGGCGGTGAGCATGAGCACGCGGGGCCGTTGCGGACCGGCGACGACGCGCCGGCAGACCTCGTCGCCGCTGATGCCGGGCAGGTCGCGGTCCAGCACGAGCACCTCGTAGTCGTGGACGCCGAGGCTCATCAGCGCCGCCTCGCCGTCGGCGGCGACGTCGACCGCCATGCTCCACTCGCGCAGGCCGCGCGCGACGGCGTCTGCGAGATCCGCCTCGTCTTCGACCACCAGCACGCGCATTGCCAGCGACTGTAGCCGCGGGCGGCTGACCGAAACCTGACGGGCGGGCTCGTACCGTCGGCGCATGTCGGAACTGGCCTACGAGCAGCGCGCGCCCCGGCGCGTCACCGGACTGGGAGCCGGGGACCTCTGGCTGCTGTTCCTCGCCAACCTCGCGGTCGTCGCCGGGCTCTGGTACCAGGGCGGCGCGCTGAACGGCGTGGGCGACCTGGGCACCGCGCTGATCAGCGCGGGACGGCTCACCGGGCTGGTCGGCACGTACCTCGCGCTGGTGCAGATCCTGCTCGTGGCGCGCCTGCCGTGGCTCGAGCGGCTGGCCGGCTTCGACACGCTCGCCCAGTGGCACCGGCGCAACGGCAAGCTGGTCCTGTGGCTGCTGCTCGCCCACACGGTGCTGATCACCGCGGGCTACACGCTCACCGGCCGCACGTCGCTGTGGCACGAGATCTCCAAGCTGCTGAGCAGCTACGACGACATGATCACGGCCACGATCGGGATGGGCCTGCTGATCGTCGTGGTCGTCACGTCGCTGGTCATCGTCCGGCGCCGGCTGCCCTACGAGGTCTGGCACGCGGTGCACCTCATGACCTACGCGGCCATGGCGCTGGCCTTCGCCCATCAGCTCTCCAACGGCAGCGAGTTCAGCGCCGATCCGCTGGCCAAGGACTACTGGCGCGTGCTGTACCTGGTCACGCTCGGCGCGATCGTGGCCTTCCGGCTGCTCGTCCCGCTCGGGCAGACGCTGTGGCACGGGATGCGCATCGAGGCGGTGGTTCCCGAGGGCGACGGCGTCGTCTCCCTGCACATCTCGGGCCGGCGCCTGGATCGCCTCGGCGCCCGCTCCGGTCAGTTCTTCCTGTGGCGGTTCCTCACCGGTGACGGCTGGTGGCAGGCGCATCCGTTCTCGCTGTCGGCGCCGCCCGCCCGGGACCGGCTGCGCGTCACCGTCAAGAGCCTGGGCGACTACACCGCGCGGGCGGCGCTGCTGCGCCCGGGCACGCGGGTGATCGCCGAGGGGCCGTTCGGGACGCTGACCGAGGCGGTCCGCACGCGCCGGCGCGTGCTGCTCGTGGCGGGCGGCGTCGGCATCACCCCCCTGCGCGCGCTGTTCGAGGACCTCCCGGCCGCACCGGGGGAGCTGACGCTCGTCTACCGCGCGATCGACGCGCCCGACGTCGTCTTCCGCGCCGAGCTCGACGCGCTGGCCGCGCGGCGGGGCGCCGCCGTGCACTACGTGCTCGGCGACCACCGCGACCCGGGCAACCAGGCGCTGCTCGGACCGACGCACCTGCGCGGCCTCGTGCCGGACGTTCGCGGGCGCGACGTCTACGTCTGCGGCCCGCCCGCCATGACGGCGCTCGCCGAGGACAGCCTGCGCCAGCTGCGCGTGCCCCGCCGCCACATCCACGTCGAGCGCTTCGCATGGTGACCCGCGTGCTGCCCCTCCCCCGCCTGCTGACGCTCGTCGTGGTCACGGCCGCGGCGGTCGCGCTCGTCGTCAACTTCCGCGTGACGCCCCACGTCGCGAAGGGACGGCTCGCGACGGTCAAGCCGGCACGCGTGCCGCCGCGCGTCGCCGCCGCCCCCTCGCAGGCGGCCGGACCCCCCACCGTCGCGCACAAGGCGAAGCCCAAGCCGACGACCCGCCGCATCACCGGCGCCGCGGTCATGACCGAGTACGGACCGGTGCAGGTCCGCCTCACCGTGCGCGGCAGCCGGATCGTCTCGATCACGAACCTCGCGCTGCCGTTCGACCGCAACCGCTCGCAGATGATCAGCCAGGTCGCCGGGCCGTTGCTGCGCACCGAGGCGCTGACCGCGCAGAGCGCCCGGATCGACGTCGTCTCCGGGGCCACCTACACGAGCAACGGCTACGCGCAGTCGCTGCAGTCGGCGCTCGATCGGGCCCACGCGTGACGCAACCGCGCTCGGACGATCGCGTTGTTCGCGACCCAGCTGCCTGGGACGCTTGCGCGACGCCACGTCGCAGAGGAGGCAGCGATGCTGCACGCAACGCGAGAGGTCGCCGGGTCGTCCATGACGAGGAGGATCGCCGTCACCGCCCTTGCTGCGTGCTGCGTCGCGCTGGCCAGCGCCGCCCCCGGCCGGGCGAAGGGAACGATCACGTGGCACGGCTGCGGGCGGGGTCTCCCGGCGAGCCTGAAGTGCGGCGAGCTGCGGGTGCCGCTGGACTACGCGCATCCGCGCGGCGCCAAGATCACCGTCGGGTTCAATCGCCTGCTCGCGCAGGACCGGGCACACCGCGTCGGCAGCCTCATCGTCAACCCCGGAGGACCCGGCGGCCCGGGCAGCTCGGTGGTCGCCATCGAGGCGGCGGGCCGGCACCTGTGGCATCCGGCGCTGCATCAACGGTTCGACATGATCGGCATGGACCCGCGCGGGACCGGAACGAGCACGCCGATCCGGTGCAGGGCCGCGACCTTCAACCGGCCGGTGTCGCTGTTTCCCCGCACGGCGGCGGAGTTCCGCAGGCTGACGGCGTGGGCGCGTGCGTTCGGCGCCAGCTGTCGCACGGCGACCGGGCCGCTGCTCGGCCACGTCGACACCGCGAGCGTCGCGCGCGACATGGAGCGCCTGCGCCAAGCGCTCGGCGACGGGAAGCTCAACTTCCTCGGGCTGTCCTACGGCGCGCATCTCGGCTTCGCGTACGCCGAGCGCTACCCCGGGCGCATCCGCACCATGGCGCTCGACGGGATCTCGAACCACTCGACGTCGATCAACACGCTCTTCTCCGACGCCGCGGCCGCCTACGAGGACACGCTGAACCGCTTCGGAGCATGGTGCGCGCAGACGACCACCTGCGCGCTGCACGGGCGCGATGCCCTCGCGCTGTTCGACGCCCTCGTCCAGCAGGCCGACCAGCGGCCGATCCCGGCGCCCGAGTGCGCGGACGGCTCCTGCCACCCGACGGTGACCGGCGGCGAGCTGCGGATGAACGCGTTCAACCTGCTGATGGTCAAGGACGGCATTCCGGCGCTCGGCGTCCCGACGTGGACGGACTTCGCCAGCGCCCTCGCGCGAGCGGAGCAGGGCGACGCGAGCGCGTTCTCATCGCACTTCGCCCAGAGCGCACGCGACGATCCGTTCCCCGGGCTCGCGATCAACTGCAGCGACTATCCCCGCGAGGTGCGCAGCTACCGCGACTTCGGGGCCAAGGCGCTGCTGGGCCGCATCATCGCGCCGCACACGCAGGGCGCCAGCGAGGCCTGGCTGGGCATCCTCGGCTGCATGCGCTGGCCGGTCCCGCTCGCCAACCCACCGCACCGGGCCAGGGTGCGCGGCGCGCCTCCGATCCTCGTGGCCGCCTCGACGCACGATCCGTCGACGCCCTACGTGTGGGCGCAGGAGCTCCGGGACCAGCTCCCGGGCGCCGTGCTCCTCACGCGCGACGGCGACGGGCACACCTCGTCCTGGCTCGGCGGCGGCCGCACGCGCGACGCCATCGCGCGCTACATCGTCACGCGAAGGGCGCCCCCGGCCAACACGGTGTACCCCGACTGAGCACCCCCACGGGCCTGGGCCGGCAACGTAGAATCGACGTGCCGTGCTCGGTGTCCTCGCCCTCCCAGCGGCCCTGCTCGCGTTCGCGTCGTCGTTCCAGTCCTCCGACGCGCCGCTGTCGCCGCCGGTCCGGTCGCAGGTCAAGGCCGGGGGCTACTGGCATCAGGGCTGCCCGGTCGGCCTCTCGGACCTGCGGGTGCTGACCGTCTCGCACTGGGGCTTCGACGGGCGCCGCCACACGGGGCGCCTGATCGTCAACCGCACCGCCACGCGCCCGCTCGCGCGCGTCTTCGGCCAGCTCTACCGCCTGCACTTCCCGATCCACCACATGCGTCTGGCCGACGTCTACGGACCGAGCCGCGGCCGCCCGCGCGACGGCGATCTCAGCGGGTCGTTCGAGTGCCGGGAGGCGGTCCCGTCGCCGTGCACCGGCGGGACCGGGACCGGATCCTGGTCGATGCACGCCTACGGGCTCGCGGTCGACCTCAACCCGGTCGAGAACCCCTACGTCGGCTGCGGCCAGAGTCGCGATCCCACCGCGAAGCTCTACCGCGACCGCTCCCGGCACCGGCGCGGCATGGTCACCCGGCGGGTGATCCAGGCGTTCGGCTCGATCGGCTGGGGCTGGGGCGGCTCCTGGAGCGGCAACACCAAGGACTACATGCACTTCTCGTCGACCGGCCACTAGATCGGGCGCGCGGAGCTAGGATCGTCGCCACCATGAGCGACTTCAACGCCACCGTCATCGAGGAGTTCCGGGCCAACGGCGGCCAGCTCGGCGGGGACTTCGAGGGAGCCCCGCTGCTCCTGCTGCACACCCGCGGCGCGCGCACCGGCGAGCCGCGCGTCCACCCGGTGATGTACCTGCTCGACGGTGAGCGCTATCTCGTGTTCGCGTCCAAGGCCGGCGCCGACACCAACCCCGCCTGGTACCACAACCTCCTGGCCCACCCCGACGCGACCATCGAGGTCGGCGCCGGCCGGCTCGCCGTGCATGCGACCGAGCTCGAGGGCGCCGAGCGCGACGAGTGGTACGCCGAGCAGGCGCGGCGCTACCCCGGCTTCGCCGACTACGAGCGCAAGACGAGCCGCGTCATCCCGGTGCTGGCGCTGACGCCGACGGGCTGAGGCGCTCCAACCGCCACGTCCCCCGCAGGCTCACGGCGTAGCCGTCTTCAGTGGTGACGATGCACGCCGCGACGTCGCCGCAGCTCGGACAGCGGAGCACGAGGCCGGCGCCGCGATAGAGCGGGTGGCCGCCGATGAGGGTGCGCGCCCGGCACGACTGGCATGCGCGTTCGGTGCCGGTCATCTCGCGGCCGAAGATCTCCTCGAGCAATCCGGCGATCGCGTTGCCGTCGGTGTGCATGGTCAGGCGGTGGCGTGTGCGGCGTCCGTGGCGCGCCAGCCGGCCCCCGGCTCCTCGACCGCGAGGCCGCGCTGCTGCAGCTCGGACAGGCCGTCGGTGACCTCGCGGGCATCGGCTCCCTCGGAGGCGACGGGACCCGTGACGATGTCCTCGATGGTCCGCCTCTCGGGGTGCTCCAAGAGGCTGCGGAGGACCCACGCAGCGGGAGAGGACATGCCGACGGTGGACATACACCTGGTCCCATAGGTCAGCGGCAGCCCTGGGCCAGCCGGCACGTTCGACGATCGTCCAGCGCGCGTCGCGCCCTTGCCGCGGCCGTCCGCATCGGATAGGACTGGCGCATCCGCAGGCTTCCGCTCTCCGCGGGAGCCTGCTCTCGCAACAAGGGGAGAGACATGAAGAGACGGAACCTCGCTGCCGGGGTCGTCGCGGGCATGGCCGCCGCGTGCCTGGGCGCGTTGCCGGTGACCGGAGCCTCGGGCGCGGTCACGACCAAGGCCGGCGCCTCGTCGTTGGCCGGCGTCCGCGAGCTGCCGCCCGGCAAGCGGTACTCGACGGACAAGCTCGGCGTCAGCCAGGCACCCCAGCGCGCGCAGCGCAAGACGCAGTCGCTGGCGCCCGCCGCGGCCCAGACGCCGCCCGTCGGAACGGTCCGCCAGTGGATCGCGCTGGACGACTTCAACGGGAGCCTCTACCGCAAGGACTACACGTTGCGCGGCGTGGGCGACCACATCGAGGTGTGGGTCGCCAACGACCTGTCGTTCCCGGCCGGCGACTGCCGCTCCCAGATCCCGTCGTCGACGCAGATCACCGATGCGCAGGTCCAGCACCTGGTCAGCGAGTTCGACACCAACATGTACCCGAAGGAGACGAGCGCCTTCAGCACGCCGGGCAACCGTGACGGCAGCAACGCCCAGATCGGCCCGGACGCGAACGGCAACGGCGGCGTCTACACCGGCGGAGGTGACAAGACCGTCACGCTCGTCGACAACGTCCGCGACGACAACTACTACACCTTCCCGGCGGCGCCCACGTACATCGCGGGGTTCTTCTCGACGCAGTTCAACGACCTGGTCGATCGCAACGTCATGACGATCGACGCGTTCGACTGGCTGCACCGCACCACGGCCAACCCGCCGGACGAGCCCACCGCGGACCTGTGCACCAGCCGGCCGGGGCGCCCCAATCTCTACGAGGGGACGTTCGCGCACGAGTGGCAGCACCTGCTGCACTCCTACACCGACCCGTTCGAGACGACCTGGCTCAACGAGGGCCTGTCGGACTTCGCCCAGACGCTGACGGGGTACGTCGACGCGACCGCCACGGTGTCCGACCGCGGGGCAGACAGCCACATCTTCTGCTTCCAGGGCTTCGGCAACGTGCAGACCGCGTTCAACCCCAACCCGCGTGACTGCGGCGGTCCGGAGAACTCCCTGAACCTGTGGGGCGAGGACGACAACCCGAATGCGGTCCTGGCCGACTACGGCAACGCGTACTCGTTCATGCTGTTCCTCTACGACCGGTACGGGCTCGACATCATGTCCCGGTTGCACAACGACGGGGCGCTGCAGGGCCTGGCCAGCACGGAGGCCGCGGTCAAGGCCGAGGGTGCCCCGGGTCTGTACCGCGTCATCCACGACTACCAGTCGATGACGCTGCTCGACAAGACGATCGGCGACGCCCAGCACGCGGTCGTCCTCGGCGTTCCGGCGAGCCGGGTGACGTCCAAGAGCCTGCGCTCGACCGTCAACCTCGCCAACCCGGATGCGAACGACGACCCGGGGGCCGCTCCCAACGGCGCCGACTACGTGGCGCTGCAGGGCGCCGGCGGCCGGGCGCTGCGAGGACGCGACCTGCGGTCGCTGGCGTTCACGGGCGCGCGGACCCTGCCGCCGATCCCGCTGGCGTGGACCATCGTCGGCGATGACCCCGACCGGCCGGGCAACCCGGTGCTGTGGTCGGGCAACGCCAACAACACCGATGCGTCCGCGGTCTTCTCCGCCGACGTCCCGGCGGCCGACCCGACGCTGCGGTTCCTCGCCAAGTACGGCGCGGAGGCGGGCTTCGACTACGGCTACGTGCAGGTGTCAACCGACGGCGGCGCCACCTACACGACCATCCCAGGCAACCACACGGCTCCGGCCCCGCTGGGACCGGGGCTCAACGGCACGACGACGGGGTTCGAGCCCGAGGCCTATGACTTGTCGGCCTACGCCGGCAAGAACGTCCTCGTCGCGATCCGCTACGTCAGCGACGGTGGCGTCAACGAGGGCGGCCTGAAGGTCGACGACGTCAGCGTCGGTCCGACGGCCATCGGCGACGGGTCGTCGCTCGCGCCGTTCAAGTCGCCCACCGAGATCCGTCCGGTCGACGTCTACAACTGGAACATCCGGCTGGTCGGCATCCGGGACGGCAAGGTGCCGGTCATCGCGCAGGCCGAGTTCGACGGCAAGGACCGCCTGCAGCTCGGCCGGCGCGAGCTGGCGCTGCTCACCCCGTTCGACAAGGTCGTGGCCATCGTCGCCTACGACGAGCCGACCGAGCAGGTGCAGCAGTACGCGCCGTATACCCTCACGGTCAACGGCGCCGTCCAGCCGGGCGGCGCCTCGAGCTGACAGACCGCGCGTCGTGGGACCCGGCGGGCGTGATGCCCGCCGGGTCCCCGAGCGTGCCGGTTCAGGCGTTCGCCGTGACCGGCATCGACTGCACGATCCGCGCGTGGTTGCCCGACGGGTCGCGGAACCCTGCGTCGATGCCGTAGGGGGTCTTGGTCGGCTCCTGGGTGAACTCGACGCCGCGGGCACTGAGCTCGTCGAACCGCGCCTGGCAGTCGTCGGTCTCGAAGAACAGCCCGCCGGCCACGCCCTTGGCCATGAGGCTGCGGA
>JAOPZP010000134.1 GCA_025964055.1 Conexibacter sp. | reverse complement strand
GCCGCCCGCCACAGGCGCCTCGCGTGCCCGCCGCCGCAGCGACGGCACCGCTACGCGCCTCCGCGGAGCGCTGCGCGATGCGCGTGCGTCACGGCCGCGCGCAGTCCCGCCTCGACCTGCTCGGCCGCGCGATCCCACGTGCGCTCGGCGCGCAGCGCCACGCCCTGATGGGCCCGGTCGGCACGCAGCGCCGGGTCCGACAGCAGGCGCTCGAGCGCGTCGGCGATCGCGATCGGGTCCAGCGGCGCGAAGTCCACCGGGCCACCGCGCCCGAACGCCGCGACGACGCTCGGCGCGTCGAGCTCGACGCACGGGAGCCCGCACGACAGCATCTCCTGGGCGACCAGCGAGTAGTTGGTCATCGACAGCACGAGCCCGACCGTCGCCTCGGCGTAGATCGCCGGCAGCTCGGGCTCGGGCACGACGCCGAGGTTCTTGTGGGGGAAGTCCACGCCCGCCGGACCGCCGTGGCCGAACAGCCACGCCTCGGTCTGCGGCCGGCGCCGGTGCAGCTCGGCCAGCGCCGCCAGCGCCACCGGCACGCCGCGCCGCGGGGTGCTCGACCGCGCGTAGGCGATGACCACGTCGTCGCGGCGCGCGATCGCGGGCAGCGGCCGGTAGCGGTCGCCGTCGATGCCGAGGTCGAACGACGTCGCCGGCAACCCGTACAACTCGCCCATCGTGTCGGCCAGCCACCGGCCGGCGGTGATCGGGTAGAGGTCGTGGCGGTAGGAGTCGTCGGCCCACGCGCGCTGCACGCTCGTCCCGAAGAACTCGGGCTCGTGGTCCTGGACCAGGTACGCGCGACCGGCCGCCGGCAGCGTCCGGACCCGCGCGACGGTCTGCCAGCCGGTGGCCACCGCGACGTCGGCGCGCTCGAAGTCCTCCAGCCCGTAGTGCACGTCGGCGGCGAACGGCCCGAACCACGCCCGCAGGTCGGCCGCGGCCTGTGCCGGACCGCCCGCCGCGCGGCGGCCCGGGTCGTCGATCCACAGCGAGCAGCGGTGCCCGCGGCGCTCCAGCGCGCGCACGAGGTTGGCGATCGTCATGTGGCCGCCGCTGCCCGGGCGGAAGAAGGGCACGACGAGCGCCAGGTGCAGCGGCGCGCTGCCGTCGGGCGCCTCCAGCAGCGGGCCGGCCGGCGCGCGGAGCAGGTCGCCGAGCGTCCGCGCCTCGACGTACTCGTCGTTGACGTAGGGCCCGGACGCCAGCCGCTTGATCTTGGTCTTGATGCCGAAGCCCATCAGCGCCGGCCAGCCAGCCGCTTGCGCACGACCTTCAGCGGGCCGCGCGACAGCAGCGACTCGATCCGGTTCATCCGCACCTGCAGCCGCTCGTGATCGCGGGCGGAGGCCTCGTGGCGCTGCATCGTCATCCGCACGTCGGCGGCCATCCCGGCGGCCGCGCCCGTCGGGTCCGGCGACGGGCCCGCGACGATCCGCCGCAGCGTCAGCAGCAGCATCGCGGTGGACTGCTCGGTCGACGGCCACGCCCGCGCCGTGCGCACGGCGCTGACGCGCAGCTCGTGCAGCAGCCGCCGGTCGCGGGCCAGCAGGTCGAGCAGGCGCGACGTGCCGCGCTCGTCGTCGAAGCTCGTCAGGAGCGCGTTGCGCCCGTCGGCGATGTACTCGTCGTGGCCGGTCACCGGCGTGGTGATGCAGGTCGCCCCGCGATGGAAGCCCTCCAGCGGCGGCCCTGCCATCCCCTCCACGCGCGCGAGCTTGAGCACCACGTCGGTCTGCCCGTACAGCTCGGCCATCTCGGCGTGGCTCAGCGGCCCCAGGACGCGATCGGCCCGGGCGCCCTCGGCGGCGGCGCGATCGGCGCAGACGAGCGTCACCTGCGCGGGCTCGCGCATCGCCGCCGCAGCGGCCAGCGCCTCGTCGACGCCCTTGAACGCCACGCCCGGCCGCCCCTCGACGAGCACCCGCAGCGGGCCGTCCACGTTCGGCGTCACCACGTCGGGGATCGCGAAGACGCGCTTGTCGATGCCGTTGCGGACGTAGTGCACGCGGAACCGCTCGGGGCCGCCGCGCAGCTCCTCGAGCTGGCTCGCGATCCAGCGCGCCTCGGTGATCATCGCCACCGGCAGCGTGTGGGTCATCGCCGCAGCCGCGCGCTGGGGCGTGTCCTGCCCGTAGAACCGATCCTCCATCGACTGCACGAAGTAGGCGTAACGGTCGGCCGGGACGTCGTGCAGCTGCAGCGTCGTCTCCCACCACGTGGCGACCGCGACGTCCACGTGCTGGTCGCGCAGCGCCGACAGCTCCAGGACCGGCACGCCGCCCAGGCCGAGCCGCCCCTCGTCGGCCGTCGCGCGGTCGGCACGTGTCAGGACGAGCATCGCGTCGACGCCGTGGCGCTCACGCAGCCGGCGGGCGTGCCCGACGACGACGCCGACGCCGCCGAACAGGTCCAGCGCCGGGATGAGGAACGCGACGCGCACGCGGCGTCAGCCCGCGGCGGGCGCCTCGAGCTGGGCGAGGCGCGCCTCGAGGTAGGCCAGGTCGCTCTCGCGCCGGCGCGCGTCAGCGCGCTC
>JAOPZP010000133.1 GCA_025964055.1 Conexibacter sp. | reverse complement strand
GCTCGTCGGGGTGCGCAACCTCATCCTGCTGCTGGCGCTGGCCGCCACGGTTCGAGCACTTGCTCGATGGCCTGCGCCCGCAGCGGTCGCTCGGCGCACGTGATGACGACCGCGTTGAGCCACGGGTCCTCCTCGCTGGTCTCGAAGCGCACGTTCATGTGCGTGCGCATCGAGGAGATCGCCTGCTCCTTCTTGACGCCGATGACCCCGCCGCGCGGTCCGGTCATCCCGACGTCGGTGATGTAGGCGGTGCCGCCCGGCAGCACGCGCAGGTCGGCGGTCGGCACGTGCGTGTGCGTCCCCACGACGGCGGTCACGCGCCCGTCGAGGTACCAGCCCATCGCGACCTTCTCGCTGGTGACCTCGGCGTGCATGTCGACCAGCACGTGGTCGACCTTGCCCTCCAGCTCGGCCAGCACCGCGTCGACCTCGAGGAACGCGACGCGCCCCGCGCGCAGGTACACGTTGCCGCTGAGGTTCACGACGCCCAGGCGCACGCCGTCCTTCTCGACGATCACCGAGCCGCGGCCCGGCTGGGTGCCCAGGTAGTTGGCCGGCCGGACGATCGCCTTGCCGCTGTCGAGGTAGGGCCCGATCTCGGCCCGCCGGTAGGTGTGGTTGCCGAGGGTGATGACGTCGACGCCGGCGGCGAACAGCTCGTCGGCGAGCTTGGGGGTGATCCCGAGCCCCCCGGCGATGTTCTCGCCGTTGACGACGACGAAGTCCGGGGCATGACGTTGGCGGAGCGCCGGCAGCAGACCGAGCAGCGTGCGCCGCCCGAGCCCGCCGACGACGTCGCCGACGAAGAGGATGGTCGGGGCAGAGGGCACGTCGCATACTCTGGCGGACCGGAGAGATGAGCACCGACCACCCCACAGCCGAGACCGAATGGGAGGGCCCCGGCCCGGTCGACGACGAGGCGCCGACCGCGCCGGTGCAGCCGGCCGCGAGCGCGCGGCCGGTCGAGAAGGTCGTCGTGCCGCGCTGGATCCAGCTGGTCACGCTCCCGCTGCTGGTCGTGGCGCTGTACCTGGTGGCCAAGGCGGCCGGCGTCGTGCTGCTGGCGTTCACCGTCGCCGCGGTAGTGGCGCTGATCCTCAACCCGATCGTCACGTTCCTGCAGCACCGGCGGGTGCCGCGCGGGCTGGCGATCCTCGTGGTGTACCTCGGGCTGCTCGTCGTGCTCGTCGGCGCCGGCGTCCTGCTCGCCAACCCGGTCGCCGACCAGGCGCAGAAGTTCGGCGACGACGTGCCGGGCATCGTCGACAACGCCAACGCGCGGCTGGCCGACCTGCAGGCCTACTTCGACCGCAAGGGCATCCACCTCGAGGTCAAGCGCCAGGGCGAGCCCGCGCTGCAGACGCTGCAGGACAAGGTCGTCGGCGGAACCAGCCACATCGTCGACTTCGGCGGCCAGATCCTCAAGACGGTCGTGACCGCCGGCCTCGGCCTGCTGCTGGTGATCGTGTTGTCGGTGTACATGCTGATCTACGGCGAGCGGATCGGCAGAGTCGTGCGCCGGGTCATGCCGCCGGGCGACGGCAGCACCGAGGACGACTTCCCCACGCGGATCCAGCGGGCGGTCGGCGGCTACCTGCGCGGGCAGATCCTCTTCAGCCTGGCGATGGGCACCGGAGCGGGCGCGGGCCTCTGGGTCTTCGGCGCCACCGGCGTCTTCCCCGACGGCAAGACCTATGCCTTCGCGTTCGGCGCGTGGTTCGGGCTGATGGAGCTGATCCCGTTCGTCGGGCCGTTCCTCGGCGCGCTGCCGCCGCTGCTGGTCGCGCTCTTCCAGGACCCGCTGACCGCGGTGTGGCTGGGGATCTTCTTCACCGCGCTGCAGCAGCTCGAGGGCCACATCGTCGCGCCCTACATCTTCGGGCACACGCTGCGCATCAACCCGTTGCTGGTGATCTTCGCGCTGCTGCTGGGCGGCGAGGCCTACGGGGTCCTCGGAGCGCTGCTGTCGCTGCCGATCGCGGCGATGCTGCGCGAGACCGTCGTCTACCTGCGGCGCCACCTCGTCCTGGAGCCGTGGGGGACGCCGAGCGCGGTCGCGCTCCCCGGATCGCCACCGGGGGCGCGCTGTGCCCGGTGCGGGGCGCTCGGCGCGCCCGGCGACGCGCACTGCCGCGCGTGTGGCGCGAGCCTGCAGCCGACGGAAGTAGCCTCCCCGCGGTGAGCGCAGCCGCGACGGAGGACGGCCCCGCCCTCCAGGCGCGGGCCGTGACGCGGCGCTTCGGCGACCGCGAGGCGCTCCGTGGCGTCAGCTTCGCCGCCGCGCGCGGGGAGACGCTGGCGATCATCGGCCCCAACGGGGCCGGCAAGACGACGCTGCTGTCGATCCTCGGCGGCGTGCTGGCGCCGACCAGCGGCGAGGTCAGCCGCGACCCGCGCGACGTCGGCTGGGTCCCGCAGCAGCCCGCGGTCTACGGCAAGCTCACCGTCGCCGAGAACCTGCGCCTGTTCGCCCGGCTGGAGAAGGTCGCCGACCCCGACGCGGTCGTCGCGCGGATGCTCGAGCAGACCGGCCTGGCCGACCGTGCCGGCGACGAGCTCGGCACGCTCTCGGGCGGCAACCGCCAACGCGTCAACATCGCCGCGGGCCTGCTCGCCGACCCCGACGTGCTGCTGCTCGACGAGCCGTCCTCGTCGCTGGACCCGCGCCAGCGCGCCCGGCTGTGGGAGTTCGTCGGCGCGCTCGCGCGCGCCGGGACCGCGGTCGTGTTCACCACGCACAACGTCGCCGAGGCCGAGCGCTTCGCCGACCGCGTGCTCGTCCTCGCCGACGGCGAGCTGCTCTTCACCGGCACGCCGGCCGCGCTGCACGACGCCGTCGGCTCCCAGCAGGCGGACTTCGAGGCCGCGTTCGTCGCGTTCCTGCGGGCCCGGGGGCACTAGGAGTGCGGTTCCTGCTGGCCAAGGACCTGCGGATCCTGCGCCGCTCGCCGCTGCTGGTCTCCCTGCTGGTCATCTACCCGCTGCTCATCGCGGTGCTCGTCGGGCTGGCGCTGTCGAAGGGCCCAGACAAGCCGCGGGTGGCGATCCTCAACGAGCTGCCGGTGACCGGCGGCACGATCACGTTCGGCGGGACGAAGGTCGACCCCGCCGACTACGGCCGCCGCCTGTTCGCGTCGATCGTGCCCGTCACCGTCCACAGCCGCGCCGAGGCGGAGCGCAGGGTGCGCGACGGCGACGTCCTGGCCGCGATCATCGTGCCGGCCGACCTCGTGCAGCGGCTGCAGCGGACGATCACGCTGTCGGGCACCGGGCCGAAGCCGACCGTCGAGGTCCTCTACAACGCCGAGGACCCGGTCAAGCAGCAGTTCGTGCAGTCGACGATCGACGCCCGCGTCGCCGACCTCAACAAGGCGGTCTCGACCAAGCTGACGCAGGTCGCGGCCGGCTACCTGAACATCCTGCTGTCGGGCGGCAAGTTCTCGCTCCTCGGGAGCGACTTCGACATCCTGGGGCTCAAGCGCTCCAAGGCGCTGGTGGACTCCGTGCTGACGCGCACCCCGCGCGGCTCGCCCGACCGCGAGGCGCTGCAGCGCGTGTCGGCCTTCGCGCAGCTGGCGATCTCCAACCTGGGCCTGTCCGACGTGGTGCTCGGCTCGCTGGCGACGCCCGTCAAGGTCGACCAGCAGATCGTCAGGGGCCGGCGCACGCCGCTGGACACCTACGCGGTGGCGGTCGCGGTGACGCTGTCGCTCATGCTGGTCTGCGTGCTGCTGGCCTCCGGGATGCTCGCCCTCGAGCGCGAGGAGCACGCGTTCGCGCGCCTGGTGCGCGGGCTGGTGTCCCGCGAGGCGCTGCTCGCCGAGAAGGTCGTGCTGGCCGCGGGCTGCGCGGCGACCACGGCGCTGCTGATGACCGCCGGCATCTCGGCGTTCGTGTCGCTGGACTGGGGGCGGTTCCCGCTGTGGGTCGCCGCGCTCGGCGCCGGCGGCCTGGCCTTCGGCGCGCTCGGCGTGGCGATCGGCGCGCTGGCGCGCGAGGTGCGCGCCGCCTCGCTGCTGGCGATCCTTCTGGCGCTGCCGATCGCGTTCCTGGCGCTCGTGCCCAGCGGCGCGGTGGCCACCGGCCTCTACGACGCGATCCGCGTGATCTCCGCGCTGTTCCCCTTCCGTCCGGCGCTGGACGCGGCCGACGCCGCGCTCAACGACACGGGTGGGCTGGGCACGGCGCTGGCGCACCTCGCGGCGCTCCTCGTGGGCTGGGCGATCGTCGCGCGCGTCGCGCTGCAGCGCTTCTCCTGAGCGCGGATTTGGTGGCGCGACGGCCACCGGCCGGAATGCTACGTTCGGCCTCGTGATCGGGCACGTCCCAGCCAGGATCCGGCTCGACGCCGAGCGGACCGCCATCCGGCCCCTCGGCCTGCGCGACGTCGACGAGTTCACGGCCGCCGTGGTCGACAACCGCCACCACACCGCGCCGTGGGAGCCGATCCACGCCGAGGCGCACTACACGCGCGCCGGGCAGACCGAGACGCTGCGCCGCGACGTCGAGGCCTGGGAGCTCGGGACGGGCTACGCGTTCTCGGTGCTCGACCGCGAGCACGGCGACGCGATCATCGGGCGCATCGCGCTGGGCAACGTCGTGCAGGGCGCGTGGCGCAACGCGACGCTCGGCTACTGGACCGCGTCCGCCCTCGGCGGTCGGGGCCACGCGACGACGGCCGCGGTCCTCATCTGCGAGTTCGCGTTCGACCACGCCGGGCTGCACCGCGTGCAGCCGGCGGTGATCCCGCGCAACATCCGGTCGATCCGCGTGGTCGAGAAGGCGGGCTTCCGCCACGAGGGACGCGCACTGCGCTACCTCAACATCGCCGGCACGTGGGAGGACCACGAGATCTACGCCATGACCCTGGAGGACTGGCAGGCGCGCGAGCGCTGACGGCGCTCGGGGGCTCACGGGTGACCGGTCCGGGATCGAGGCCCGGCCTCGGTCGCCCGATGGGCGGGGGTCTGCCGGTGACCAGCCTGGCGACGAGGCCCGGCCTCGGTCGCCCGATGGGCGGGGGTCTGCCGGTGACCAGCCTGGCGACGAGGCCCAGCTACGCTTGACGGGCGATGCCCGCCGCCTTCCCCGCCACCCGCCTGCGCCGTCTGCGCCGGACCGGTGCGCTGCGCGACCTCGTCCGCGAGACCACGCTGGCGCCCTCCGACCTCGTCCTGCCGCTGTTCGTCGAGGAGGGTCTCGAAGGCCGCTCGCCGATCGGCTCGATGCCGGGCGTCGACCGCCACGGGATCGCCTCGGCCGTCGCGGAGGCCGGCGCCGCCCACGCGCTGGGCGTCCCGGCCGTGATCCTCTTCGGCATCCCGGCCGAGAAGGACGCCGACGGCTCCGGCGCCTGGGACGACGACGGCGCCGTCCAGCTCGCCGTCCGCGCGCTGAAGGCCGCGCACCCCGACCTCGTCGTCCTCACCGACGTGTGCCTGTGCGAGTACACCGAGCACGGCCACTGCGGCCGCCTCCTCGACGACGGCACGGTCGACAACGACGCGTCGCTGGAGCTGCTGGCGCGCACCGCCGTCTCGCACGCCCGCGCGGGCGCCGACGGCGTGGCGCCCAGCGACATGATGGACGGCCGCGTCGGCGCGCTGCGCGCCGCGCTGGACGCCGAGGGCTTCAGCGACACGCCGATCATCGCCTACAGCGCCAAGTACGCCTCGGCGTTCTACGGCCCGTTCCGCGAGGCGGCGGGCAGCACGCCCAGCTTCGGCGACCGCCGCGGCTACCAGATGGATCCCGGCAACGGCGACGAGGCCCTGCGCGAGGTGCTCCTCGACGTCGAGGAGGGCGCCGACATGGTCATGGTCAAGCCGGCCGGCCCGTACCTCGACGTCCTGTGGCGCGTCAAGCAGGCGACCAGGATGCCCGTCGCCGCGTACCAGGTGGGCGGGGAGTACGTCATGATCAAGGCGGCTGCGGCGACGGGCCACCTCGACGAGCGCACCGCGGTGCTCGAGTCCCTGACCTCGATCCGCCGGGCCGGCGCCGACATCGTCATCACCTATTACGCGAAGGACGCCGCCCAGTGGCTGCAGTGACCCCCAAGATCCGCTCGCGCAAGGACGGCGCCGCCGTCCCGCTGGACGAGTTCGACAAGAAGCTGCTCGACACGATGCAGGGCGGCTTCCGGATCGTGCCGCGCCCCTACGCCGAGGTCGCCACCGTCCTCGGCGTGCAGGAGGACGTGGTCCTGGCGCGGGTCGCCGAGCTGATCGAGCAGCGGATCATCCGGCAGGTCACGCCGATCTTCGACACGCGCGCGCTCGGCTACCAGTCGATGCTCGTCGCGGCCAAGGTCGACGCCGAGCATCCATGGCGCCCGGCCAAGATCGTCAACGCCCACCCCGGCGTGTCGCACAACTACCTGCGCAACCACGAGTTCAACATGTGGTTCACGGTCGCGACCGAGCCCGACTCCCCGCTGGGCCTCGACGGCACGCTCGAGCTCCTCAAGCAGCAGACCGGCGCCGAGTCGGTGCGCCAGCTGCCGACGCTCAAGCTGTTCAAGATCCGCATGGACCTCGAGATGTCGGGCGACACCGAGACGCTGGCCAAGGCCGCCCAGGTCGTCGAGCCCGTCGACATCGAGCCCCAGCCCTACGACGAGCTCGACAAGGCCGTCATCCGCGCCACGCAGGGCGACCTGCCGGTCGTCTCCGAGCCCTACGCCGGCGCCGCGCGCGAGCTGGGGATGACGGTCGACGCGCTCGTCGCCCATCTGGAGGGGATGGTCGACCGCGGGCTGCTGCGCCGCGTCGCCGCGATCCTGTTCCACCGGCGCGCCGGCTTCAGCGCCAACGGCATGGGCGTGTGGAAGGTCCCCGAGGACCAGGTCCTGGAGGCCGGTCGTCGCATGGCCGCCTTCCGCGGGATCAGCCACTGCTACGAGCGCCCGACCTACGCGGACTGGCCCTACCAGCTGTTCACCATGGCCCATGGCCGCTCCAAGGAGGAGTGCGACGCCATCCTCGACGCCGTGCGCGACGAGGTCGGCTGCATCGAGGACCGCGCGACGCTCTACTCGTCGACCGAGTTCAAGAAGGTCCGCCTCCTCTACTTCACCGACGACTTCAAGCGGTGGGAGCGGGAGCATGCCGGTGCGTGACCGCGGACGCCCGGCCCCTGGGCGAGGTCGTCCACGGTGAGCGCCTCGATCACCGACGCCAAGTCGGCGGAGTTGTACACGCGCGCCCTGCAGCGACTGCCCGGCGGCGTCAACTCGCCCGTGCGGGCGATGCAGGCGATCGGGCGCGACCCGATCTTCATCGAGCGCGCCGAGGGCGCGGAGATCGTCGACGTCGACGGCAACCGCTACGTCGACTACGTCTGCTCGTGGGGGCCGCTGATCCACGGCCACGCCCACCCGGAGATCGTCGAGGCCGTCGTCGAGGCCGCCCGCCGCGGCACGACCTACGGCGCGCCGACCGCCGGCGAGGTCGAGCTGGCCGAGGAGGTCTCGCGGCGCATCCCGTCGGTCGAGATGCTGCGGATGACGTCCTCGGGCACGGAGGCGTCGATGAGCGCCATCCGCCTCGCGCGCGCCGTGACCGGCCGGACCAAGCTCCTGAAGTTCGCCGGCGCCTACCACGGGCACGTCGACGGCCTGCTCGCGCAGGCCGGCAGCGG
>JAOPZP010000125.1 GCA_025964055.1 Conexibacter sp. | reverse complement strand
CCGGGCCGGCGCGTCGGCGGCGAGGATCCGCGCGCCGCCGGTGTCGCGCACGTGCGCGTTCCAGTGCGGCAGGTGCGCGTCGCGGATGGCGAGGCGCGTCGCGGCGTCGACGACGGTCAGCAGCCGCCATGGCGCGAGGTGCGCGCGCTCGGCGGCCCGGCGCAGCGCGGCGGGCTGGAACGGATCGGGACGGAACGGCCGGATCGTGGTCGGCGCGGTCCGCAGGTCGTCGGCGAGCGACGGCATGGCATGGTCCTCCGGGGTGGGTGCGAGCAGGGACGGCCAGTCGCCGGACCCGCTGGACGCGGGCCGCTAAGGGGCGCTGGCGATCGCTACTCGAAGGACCTGCGGCATGCGGGTGCCACCGTACCGGACGTCGAGGGACGACTCAACCGCGACTATCGCGGCTGAGTCGTCCCTCGATGGCCTCCTGTGGACGACGCGGTCGGGATGGACGCGGCGGCCCGGGCGGACGCGGCGGGTCCGGGCGGCGCGCACGTTCGTGGTCGTGGCGCTCAGCCCGGTGCGCCGCTGCCGACGCGCGGCGGGTTCGGAAGATCACCCACGAGAGCGCGTGCGGCGCCTTGGGACCTGGTCGGTCCTCCGCGGGGCGTTGGGGCGCTGGCGGACACGACGGCTCTCGGCGTCTCCGCGGGGGTGGGCCTGTTGACGGACGCATGTCGTCCGTGCAGAGGCCCACCGCAACGCGCCGCAGCGCCGACGCCGAGGGTGGGCCCGTTGGCGGACGCGCCCCGTCCCCAGACAGGCCCACCCCGCCACGGAGCCTCACCAACGCCCAGGGTGGGCCCGAACACCGCGGCCCGACCGCGCCCAACAGGCCCACCGCCCCCGAGCCACCACCAACGCCCAGGGTGGGCCCGAACACCGCGGCCCCACCGCGCCCAACAGGCCCACCCCCCGATCACGACGGCGGACGCCGCGAGGCGCCGAGGCCCGACACCACCTCCCTGTCACTGCCCCGAACCACGCCTCAGCGGACCGCTACGCCCGCGCGGAGCGCCGCCACGTCCGGGCGCGCCGCCCCGCTCACGCCGCCGGCGAGAACCGCACGCGCAGCAGCACCCAGACCGCGCGGAACCCGTCTCTCCACGTGATGTTCTTGCCCTCCTCGTACGTGCGCCCGTAGTAGGAGATCGGGACCTCGTAGATCCGCAGCCGGCGCCGGCAGATCCAGCCCGTGATCTCGGGCTCGATCCCGAATTGGTCCTCGGTCAGCGGCAGGCTCTTGAGCACCTCGGTGCGAAACGCCTTGTAGCCCGTCTCCATGTCCGACAACGTGGTGTTGAACAGCACGCCGGTCAGCAGCGACAGGAACCGGTTGCCGATCATGTGCCAGAACAGGTAGGCGCGCTGGGCGCGGCCGCCCGACAGCCGCGAGCCGTAGACGACGTCGGCGATCCCCCGCTCGATCGGCTCGATCAGGTGCGGCACCTCGGCCGGGTCGTACTCCAGGTCGGCGTCCTGGATGACGGTGACGTCGGCGTCGAGGTGCGGGATGCCGTGGCGCAGCGCGGCGCCCTTGCCGCGGTTGGCCTGCCGCAGCAGGACGACGCCCGGGTGCTCGGCGGCGTAGGCCGCGACGATCGCCGCGGTGTCGTCAGCGGAGCCGTCGTCGACGACCACGATCTGACGGTCGACGCCGAGTGCGTCGATCCGCGTCAGGAGCTCGCCGATGGTGGCGGCCTCGTTGTAGGCCGGGACGAGGAAGGCGATCTTCATGTGCGGCGCGGGACCCTATCCGCCGCGCCTACAGCCCGTAGCCCTCCAGGAGCTTCAGCCACACCTCGCTGCGCGACGGGAACGCCGGGACCGCATGCCACAGATCCTCGAGCGACACCTCGGCCACCACGGCGATCGTCGCGGCATGCAGCCACTCGGCCACGTCGGAGCCGACGAACGTCGCGCCGACGATCATCCCGCGGTCCTCGTCGACGACGATCCGAGACGTCCCGTCGGTGTCCTTGCCGTGGAAGCTGGCGCCGGCCGTCGCCTGCGTCGGGACGTCGACGGCGCGGACGTTCAGCCCCGCCTCCTGCGCCGAGGCCAGCGTGTGCCCGACGGCCGCGACCTGCGGCTCGGTGAACGTCACGCGCGGCGGCAGCCCGCCGCGGATCCGCGCCTGAGGCTCGTGCCCGCTGATCACGTCGGCCGCGATGCGCGCCTGGTACTTGCCCTCGTGCGTCAGCAGGGCCTTGCCGTTGACGTCGCCGATCGCGTAGAGCCAGTCGCGGCCCGCCACGCGCAGGTCGTCGCCGACCTCGAGCGGCTGCGGCGGCGAGCCAGCCTCCAGGCCGATCGACTCCAGCCCGAGCGTGTCGGTCGTCTGCCGCCGCCCCGACGCGACGAGGATCTCGTCGGCCTCCAGGGTCTCGCCGCCCGCCAGCGCCAGCGTCACGCGGCCGTCCTCGCCCCGCCGGACCGACGTCACCTCCGCGTCCACGAGCACCCGCACCGCGGCGGCTTGCAGCCCCTCGCCCACCTGCTCGCCCGCGAACGGCTCCTCGCGCTCCAGCAGCCGCCCCTCCCGCTCCAGCAGCGTGACCTCGGCGCCGAGCGTCGCGAACGCCTGCGCCAGCTCGACGCCCACCGGTCCCCCGCCCAACACGAGCAGCGAGCCCGGCACGACCTCGGTGACCGTCGCCTCGCGGTTGGTCCACGGCCGCGCCTCGGCCAGCCCTGGGACGGGTGGGATCATCGGCGCCGACCCGACCGCCACGACGACCGCGCGCCGCGCGACCAGCTCGACGTCGCCGACATGGACGGTGCGCTCGCCGGCCAGGTGGCCGTGGCCGCGCACGAGGATGATCCCGCGCTCCTCCAACCACGGCAGCTGCTCGCTGTCGTCGAGGTGGTGGATGACGTCGTCGCGACGCGCCAGCGCCGCCGGCACGTCCAGCTCGCCGGTCACCGCTTCCGCCGCGCCCGGCACGCGCCGCGCTTCGCCCAGCGCCTGGGCCGGACGCAGCAGCGCCTTGGACGGCATGCACGCCCAGTACGAGCACTCGCCCGCGACGAGGCGGTTCTCGACGAGCGCCACCTCGAGGTCGCGCTCGGCGAGCCGGCCGGCGATCACCTCGCCCGCGGGGCCCGCTCCCAGCACCACCACGTCGACCTCGCGACGTTCGCTCACGCGCCACCGGCCTTCCAGTCCTTGAACGCGTCCAGCAGGCCGCGCTCCGTGTCGGGGTCCAACTCGTCGGGCTCGATGTGTCCCGCGACCTGCAGCGTCATGCGCATCTGCTCCAGATAGGCGCGGCAGTGCGCGCAGCCGGCGATGTGCGCCTCGAAGCGTGCGCGGTCGGGCGGCGTGAGCGCGCCCTCCAGGTAGTCGGTGACGAGCTCGACCATCTCGACGCACGCCAGACCGCCGGGCGGGGAGCCGGCCGCTCGTCTGCGCCAGGGAGGCCATCGTCGGGTGCTCATTGATCGATCCAGTCCTCGAGGGCCGTCCGCACCTTCGCCCGCGCGCGGTGCAGCAGGACCCGCTGGTTGGTCTCGCTGAGGTCCAGGGCGTTGCGCACCTCTTCGGACGACAGCCCGTCGAGGTCGCGCATGGTGATGACGACCTTCTGGCGGTCGGGCAGCGTGTCGATCGCCTCGAGCACGATGCGGCGGGCCTCCTTCGAGTTCAGCGCCTCCTCGGGATCGTCCTCCCAGCTGCGCGGCGCCGACGTCCACGCGCCGTCGCGCCCGAAGCGCTCCGGGTCGACCGTCGGCCCGTCGTCGCCGTCCTCCCCCGCGTCGCCGCCGCGGCCCAGCGACGCGAACGGGATCGAGCGGTGCTCGCGCACCCCGCGCGTCTTGGCCCGGTTGACGAGGATCCGGAACAGCCACGTCTTGAACGACGAGCGGCCCTCGAAGCGCTCCAGCCCGCGGAGCACCGCGACCCACGTCTCCTGCACGACGTCCTCGGCCAGCGCCGCGGTCGGCACGTACATCCGCGCGAGCCGCATCAGCGCGGGCGAGTAACGCCGCACGAGAATCGCGTAGGCCTCCTCGTCGCCCGCCTGCGCACGCTCGACCAGGCTCTGGTCGTCGGCGGCAGGCGTGGACGGCATGCCTCGCGACAATAGCCTGCACGCGGTCGGGTCGCCCGGCGTGACATGGTGCCGGACGGGAGACAGGACTGGAATCTGATGGCGCAGCGATTCATCGGGGTGGACGTCGGCGGCACGAAGGTGTCCGTCGCGGTGCTGGAGGGCTCGACGCTCTCGGAGCCGACCCTGCGCCCGACCGTCCTGTCGAGCTCGCAGGGGCTGATCGACCAGCTCGCCGGCCTCATCGAGGAGGCCGGTCCGGCCGACGCCGTCGGCATCGGCGTGCCCTCGGTCATCGACTTCGCGACCGGCACCGCGCGCCACTCCGTCAACGTCCCGCTGCAGGACGTGCCGCTGCGCCGGATCCTCACCGAGCGCCTGCGCCTGCCGGTCTACGTCGACAACGACGCGACGGTCGCCGCGCTGGCCGAGGCCCACGACGACCAGCTCAAGCCCGTCGCCCAGAGCCTCGTGCTGTTCACCGTCGGCACGGGGGTCGGCGGCGGCATCGTCATCGGCGGCCGGATCTACCGCGGCGCGACCGGCGGCGCGGCCGAGCTCGGCCACCAGCTCATCGGCGCCGACCTGATCGCCGGCGGTCCCTCACACTCCGACGAGGCGCCCCAGCCCGGCTCGCTGGAGAAGCTCGCCGCCGGCCGCGCCCTCGACGCCCTGGGCCGCGACCGCGGCTTCCCCGACGGCCCCGCCGTCGTCACCGCCGCCCGCGCCGGCGACGCCGCCGCCCTGGAGGCGATCCGCATCCTCGGCGAGCGCCTGGGGATCGGCATCGCCAACGCGATCAACGTCTTCGATCCCGAGCAGGTCGTCATCGGCGGCGGCGTCTCGGCGGCCGGGGAGCTGCTCCTGGAGCCCGCCCGCGCGGTGGCCCGACGGTTCGTGTTGCCGGGCGTGGGTACCCGGACGGAGATCCGCCTGGCCCGGTACGGGCCGAGGGCCGGAGTCCGCGGAGCAGCGCTCCTGGCCGGTCAGGAAGTGCTCAACTCGTGAAATCGGGGATTGCCTCTGCTGCTGCGGTCGTAGGATCGAAGATGACCAAGGAGGCAACACCCATGAGCACCACATCAGTCAACGAGCGCCTCGCTCGACTCACCGCCCTCGGCACCAGCATCTGGCTCGACCAGATCCGCCGATCGCTGGTGCAGGGCGGCGAGCTGCGCAAGCTCGTCGAGGAGGACTCCCTTCGCGGCATGACGTCCAACCCGGCGATCTTCGAGAAGGCGATCCTGGGCGCCGACGAGTACGACGACCAGATCGCCCAGCTCGTATCCGAGGGCGCCGACGCGCGCTCGATCTACCAGGCGATCGCCATCCAGGACGTCCAGGAGGCCGCCGACGTCCTGCGCTCGGTCTACGACGAGACCGGGGGCTACGACGGCTACGTGTCGCTCGAGGTCGACCCCGACCTGGCGTTCGACACCGACAAGACGATCGCCCAGGCCCGGGAGTACTGGGGCCGCGTCGACCGCCCCAACCTGATGATCAAGATCCCGGGCACCGACGAGGGCCTTCCGGCGATCACCGAGGCCCTCTACGAGGGCATCAACATCAACGTGACGCTGCTGTTCAAGGTCGGCCAGTACGAGCGCGTCATCGACGCGTTCCTCGCCGGGATGGAGCGCCGCCTGGACGAGGGCAAGCCGGTGGACGGCATCCACTCGGTCGCCTCGTTCTTCGTGTCGCGCGTCGACACCGAGGTCGACAAGCGCCTCGAGGCGATGGGCGCCCCGGAGGAGCTGTTCGGCAAGGCGGGCCTGGCTAACGCCCGTGCGGCCTACCAGTCCTTCAAGCAGGTGTTCCACGGCGAGCGCTTCGCGGCGCTGCGCGACGCCGGCGCGCCGGTCCAGCGGCCGCTGTGGGCCTCGACGGGCGTCAAGAACCCCAAGTACAAGGACACCATGTACGTCGACGAGCTCGCCGGCCCCGAGACCGTCAACACCATGCCGATGGACACGCTGAAGGCCGCGGCCGACCACAGCGAGGCCACCGAGCCGCGGGTCGACATCGATCCCACGCCGGACCTGAAGGCCCTGGCCGACGCGGGCATCGACATGGAGGACGTCACGAACAAGCTGCTCAGCGACGGCGTCGACGCCTTCGTCACGCCGATGGAGAAGCTGCTGGAGGGCATCGAGTCCAAGCGCAAGGCCGCAGCGTGACCACAGCACCGGCAGGCGTCACGGCGTCCATCCCCGGGCGCTACGAGGCGACGATCGCGGCGCGTCTGAGGCGCGCCGCGACCGACCGGGTCGCCGAGCGGGCGTGGGCCAAGGACGACACGCTCTGGGGCCCGGCCGGACAGCCCGAGGTGGCCGACCGCCTCGGCTGGCTCGACGTCCACGATCGCCTGCTGGCCGAGGTCGACGACCTCACCGCGTTCGCGCGCCAGGCCCACGCCGACGGGCTGCGCGAGGCCGTCGTCCTCGGCATGGGCGGCTCCTCGCTGGCGCCCGAGGTGTTCCGCCGGTCCTTCGGCACGCACGCCGAGGGCCTGATCCTCCACGTGCTCGACTCCACCGACGCCGACGCGGTCGCCGACACCGAGGCGGCCATCGACCTCGAGACCGCCCTGTTCGTCGTGTCCTCGAAGTCGGGCGGCACGATCGAGACGCTCTCGGCCTTCCACTACTTCTGGGAGCGGACCGGTGGCAACGGCGCGCAGTTCGTCGCCGTGACCGACCCGGGCACGTCGCTGGAGCAGCTCGGCACCGAGCGCGGGTTCCGGCGCGTGTTCGTCAACGACCCCAACATCGGCGGCCGCTACAGCGCCCTGTCCTACTTCGGGATCGTCCCGGCCGCCCTGCTGGGCGCCGACCTCCGGGCGCTGCTCGGCGGCGCCCACGACCTCGAGGCGTCGCTGCAGCAGCCCGATCCCGCGCAGAACCCCGGGGTCTGGCTGGGCGCCGTGCTCGGCGAGCTCTCGCTGCACGGCCGCGACAAGCTGACCTTCGTCGTCGACCCGCCGATCGAGAGCTTCGGCCTCTGGGTCGAGCAGCTGGTCGCCGAGTCCACCGGCAAGCACGGCATGGGCCTGCTCCCCGTCGCCGACGAGCCGCTGGGCGCGCCGGAGGCCTACGGCGTCGACCGCGTCTTCGTCCACCTCCACGACGGGCGCCGGGCGGGCGCTGCCGACGGCGACGCCGTCGTCGCCCGATTGATCGACGCCGACCAGCCGGTGATCACGATCGCCGCTCACGGCGCCCCCGACCTCGGGCGGATCATGCTGCTCTTCGAGTTCGCCACCGCGGTGGTCGGCTGGACGCTCGCCATCAACCCGTTCGATCAGCCCAACGTGCAGTCGGCCAAGGACAAGACCAAGGAGGTCCTGGCCCTCGACGCGCCGCCGGACATCCCGGAGGCCGACGCCGCGGCCCTGAAGAAGCTGCTCGGCGGCCACCCGCCCGAGTACTTCGCCATCCAGGGCTACGTCGCCCCCGAGGAGGAGTTCGACGGCGAGCTGGCCGAGCTGCGCGCGCTGGTGCGCGACCGCACCACGATGGCCACCACCTTCGGCTACGGCCCCCGCTACCTGCACTCCACCGGCCAGTTGCACAAGGGCGGCCCGCCGGTGGGACGCTTCCTGCAGCTGCTGCACGAGGCCGGCACCGACATCCCGATCCCCGGCGAGTCCTTCACCTTCGAGACCCTCAAGCGCGCGCAGGCGGACGGCGACCTGCTGGTCCTGCGCGACCTCGGCCTGCCGGCGGAGCGCCTCGTGCTCCGCGGCGACCCGGTCGCGGCGCTGCGTCAGATCAAGGAGAACCTGTAACCCCATGGCGCAGATCGGCTTCATCGGGCTGGGCAAGATGGGCGGCAACATGGTCGCCCGCATCAAGCGCGACTCCGACCACGACGTGGTCGCGTTCGACCACAACAAGGAGAACATCGCCGCCGCGGTCGGGCACGGCGCGGTCGGCGCCCGCTCGCTGGCCGACCTCGTCAAGAAGCTCGAGGCGCCGCGGACCGTGTGGATCATGGTCCCCGCCGGCGACCCGACGCAGGACACGGTCGACAAGCTCGCCAAGCTGCTCGAGAAGGACGACATGATCGTCGACGGCGGCAACTCGAAGTGGACCGACGACAAGGCCCGGGCCGCCACGCTGCGGTCGGCCGGCATCCACTACGTGGACGTCGGGACCAGCGGCGGCGTCTGGGGCCTGGAGGTCGGCTACTGCATGATGGTCGGCGGGCCGAACCGCGCGATCAAGCGCCTCTCCCCGTTCCTCGACGTCCTCGCGCCGGCGCCCGACGAGGAGCACGGCCCGGGCTGGGGCCACATGGGCCCGACCGGCGCCGGGCACTACGTCAAGATGGTGCACAACGGCATCGAGTACGGGATGATGCAGGCCTACGCCGAGGGCTTCGGGCTGTTCTCCGAGTCCGAGTTCGAGCTCGACAACGCGAAGATCGCCCACCTCTGGATGCGCGGCTCGGTCGTGCGGTCCTGGCTCTGCGAGCTGGCGGCCAACGCCTTCGAGCAGGAGGGCAACGACCTCGCGGCGCTCGAGCCCGTCGTCGCCGAGTCCGGCGAGGGCCGCTGGACCGTCGAGGAGGCCGTCGAGCGGCGCATCCCGATGCCGGTGATCACCGCCGCGCTCTACGAGCGCTACAACACGCAGGGCCGCGGCGACATGGCGGCCAAGGTCAACGCGGCGCTCCGGGCGCAGTTCGGCGGACACGCGGTGCAGCGCAGGGCGGACGGGTGACGATCCAGCCCCTGCACGAGACGCCGGACAACCCGCTGATCGCCGGGCTCGAGCGCCTGCCGGTCCACCCGACGACGCTGGTCATCTTCGGCGCGACGGGCGACCTGGCCCGCCGCAAGCTGCTGCCGGCGATCTACAACCTCGCCCACGAGGGCGCGCTGCCCGAGCGCTTCAACCTGATCGGCAGCTCGCGCAGCGACATGAGCGACGAGGCGTTCGCCACGCAGGCGGCCGAGGCGATCCGCCAGTTCAGCCGCCGTGAGCCCGACGAGACGGTGCTCAAGGAGCTGCTGGCCAACGTGCGCTACGTCTCCGGCACGTTCGACCAGGACGGCGTCTACGACCACATCAAGGTCGGGCTGGACGCCTTCGACGAGCAGGCCGGCCAGCCGCTGAACCGCGCGTTCTACCTCTCGACCGCTCCGGAGTTCTTCCCGATCATCGTCGGGCAGCTCGGCGCGCACGGGCTGACCCACCACGACGGCGCCGAGGTCCGCGCGGTCATCGAGAAGCCGTTCGGCACGACGCTGGCCGAGGCGCGGGAGCTCAACCACCGCGTGCTGTCGGTGTTCGACGAGAAGCAGGTCTTCCGCATCGACCACTACCTCGGCAAGGAGACCGTCCAGAACGTCATGGCGTTCCGGTTCGCCAACGGGCTGTTCGAGCCGGTGTGGAACCGCAATTACATCGACCGCGTCGAGATCACCGCCGCCGAGGACCTCGGCATCGGCACGCGCGCCGGCTACTACGACAACGCCGGAGCGCTGCGCGACCTCGTCCAGAACCACATGCTCCAGCTGCTGTGCCACGTGGCGATGGAGCCGCCGGTGCACTTCGAGGCCGACGAGATCCGCGACGAGAAGGTCAAGGTCCTGCGCTCGGTCATCAAGCCGACGGCCGACACCGTCGACGACATCGCCGTCCGCGCGCAGTACGGGCCGGGGACGGTCGGTGGCGACAGCGTTCCGGGCTACCTCCAGGAGGAGGGTGTCCCGCCCGACTCCAACACCGAGACCTACGCGGCGATCCGCCTGGAGATCGACAACTGGCGCTGGGCCGGCGTCCCGTTCTACCTGCGCACGGGCAAGCGCCTCGCGCGCAAGGTGACCGAGATCGCCATCACGCTCAAGCCCGTCCCCCACCTCGCCTTCCAGCAGGACGGCTCGGTCGGGGTGCGCCCCAACCAGCTGATCCTCACGATGCAGCCCAACGAGGGCGTGTCGCTGTCGCTCGGCGCGAAGATCCCCGGCAGCCGCATGCGGATCCGGCCGGTGAACATGGAGTTCCTGTACGGCACGTCGTTCATGTCGCAGTCGCCGGAGGCCTACGAGCGGCTGATCCTCGACGCGATGCGCGGCGACGCCACGCTCTTCACCCGCAACGACGAGGTCGAGGCGCAGTGGGAGATCTGCGACCCGATCGTGTCCAAGTGGGAGGCCATGCCCGGTCCGCTGCCGCAGTACGAGGCGGGCACCCAGGGTCCCGCCGAGGCCGACAGGCTGCTCGAGGGCGACGCGCACTGGCGCGCGATCTAGCCATGCCGACCATCGACACCGTCTGGAGCGCGCGCGACACCAACCCCGGCGACATCGATGCCGCCCTGCGCGCCGCGCTGTCGCAGATCCACCACGAGAACACCGGCTACGTGCCGGCGCGGGTGCTGAACCTCATCTGCATCGTCGACAAGGCGTACGCGGGCGAGGTGGCCAACCGGCTGCGGCGGGTGGGCCGCTACCACCCGTCGCGTACGATCGTCTGCTCGGTCGAGCCCGGCCGCACCAAGCTCGACGCCGTCGCGACGATCGCCGCGCCGTCGGAGGTCCGCCACGGCGACATCGGGCTGCTGCGCGAGACGGTCGTGGTGGAGGTCGGCGACCAGCACCTCCAGCACCTCGACCGCATCGTCGACCCGCTGGTCGTCACCGACCTGCTGACCTGCGTGTGGTCGCCCCACGGCCATCCCGAGGCCGTCGACTCGCTGCTCGACCTCGCGCAGATCGTGCTCATCGACAGCGTCGACGAGCCCCATCCCAACGACGCGATCCACCGGGCGCGCGAGCTGTCGAAGAAGGTCTACGTCGTCGATCTCGCATGGCTGCGCTCGACGCCCTGGCGCGAGCGGATCGCCGCCACGTTCGACCCCGAGCACCTGCGGCCCGACCTGCGGACGATCAGCTCGGTGACGATCCGCCACCATCCCGACAGCGCGGCCGCGGCGCTGCTGCTGATCGGCTGGCTGGCGTCGCGGCTGGAGTGGCGCACGACGCCGCTGATGCAGGGCCGCAGCGTCTGGGAGGGCTCGGCCCACGCCCGCCGCCAGGACGTGAAGATCCGGCTGGAGCCCGACCCGACGCTGGGCGTTCGGGGCCTGGCGGGGCTGACGCTGGAGACCGCGTCGGGGCGTCACTTCTCGCTGGACCGCGGCCCCGGCGGCCTGCGCGCTCGCTACCGCCACAAGCGCGGCACCGAGCGGGAGTGGACGGTCCTGGGCGCCTCGCGCGGCGAGTCGGGGATCCTCGGCGAGGGCATCCGCCAGGCGCTGCTGCGCGACCCGACCTACGGGCCGGCGCTCGAGGCGGCGGAGACGCTGCTGCCGTAGGCGGCCGTCCGCGCCGGCGGACCGGCGACGTTCGTGCAGGCCCGCGGTGCCGGTGGGGTAGCGTCCGGCTGCGATCCGACGACGCGCCGTGATCGGCGACGCTTCCCCCTGAAACCGCCCCCTCGGAGGACCATGCCCGTCCAGCTCATCCGCCAGCCCGACGCCGAGACGCTCGCCCGCCACGCCGCGCGTGACCTGGTCGCCGCGATCGGGGAGGCGCGCGAGGCGCGCGGGGTCGCCCACGTGACGCTGGCCGGCGGTACCACGCCGATGCGCTGCTACGACCTGCTCGACGCGCAGATGGACGACTGGACCGGCGTGCACCTCTGGTACGGCGACGAGCGCTGCGTGCCGTTCGACGACCCCCAGTCCAACCATGGCCAGGTCAAGGAGCGGCTGCGTGCGCGGGGCGCCGTGTGGCACCCGATGCCCGCCACGCTGGGGCCGTCGGAAGGGGCGATGGAGTACTCCCGCGAGCTGGGCGACACGGTGCTCGACGTCACGCACCTCGGCATGGGCCCCGACGGCCACACCGCGTCGCTGTTCCCCAACCACCCGCTGCTGGACGCCCACGGCGTCGCGGTGGGCATCACCGACTCGCCCAAGCCGCCGCCGGAGCGCATCACGCTCACGCTGCCCAAGCTCAACTCGTCGCGCCGGATCGTCCTGCTGGTCACCGGCGAGGGCAAGTCCGAGGCGCTCGCGCGCGTCATGGCGGGCCCGGACCGGTCGGTGCCCGCGTCGCTTCTCGACCGCTCCAAGCTGCTGATCATGGCCGACAACGCCGCGCTGCCGCAATGAACGAGCTCTGGCTGATCCGCCACGCCGAGACCGAGTGGTCCAAGGCCCACCGGCACACCGGCCGCACCGACATCCCGCTGACCGACGAGGGCCGCGCCGCCGCCGCGAAGGTGCGCGACCGCGTCGCCGGGCATGCCTTCGCCGCGGTGCTCGTCAGCCCCTTGAGTCGCGCGCGGGAGACCGCCGAGCTGGCCGGCCTCGGCGAGCACGCCCAGTTCCGCGACGACCTGCTCGAGTGGGACTACGGCGACTACGAGGGCATCACGACCGCCGACATCCGCAAGGACCGGCCGGGCTGGTACCTCTGGGACGACGGCGTCCCCAACGGCGAGGCGGCCTCCGACGTCGCCGCCCGCGTCGACCGCGTCATCGAGGAGGCGCTCGGGTCCGACGGCGACGTCGCCGTCGTGGCCCACGGCCACGTGCTGCGCGTCCTCGCCGCCCGCTGGCTCGAGCAGCCACCGCAGCTGGGGGGTCGCCTGGTGTTGGAGACGGGCGCCATCAGCCGGTTGGGGTTCGAGCGGGATGTGCGGGCGTTGCTGGCGTGGAACACCTAGCGCGGCCCCTCAAGCGCACTTGAAGTTCACTCGCCCGCGTGCTGTGCTGCCCGGCGTGTCCACCCTGCTGACCATCGGCGAGACGGCGACGCGCAGCGGCGTCGCGGCCTCCGCGCTGCGCTACTACGAGGAGCGCGGCCTGATCACGTCGGTGCGGGCCGGCTCCGGCCACCGGCGCTACCCGCGACCGGTGCTGCGGCGCATCGCGTTCATCGTCTTCGCCCAGCGCGTCGGGCTGACGCTGGAGGAGATCGGCATCGAGCTGGCCAAGCTGCCGCCCGACCGCGCGCCCACCCGCGGCGACTGGTCGGCGCTGTCGAGCACCTGGACGGCGCGGATCGACGACCGCATCGCCGAGCTCGAGCGCCTGCGGGCCGGGCTGACCGAGTGCATCGGGTGCGGCTGCCTGTCGCTGGAGCGCTGCCGGCTGACCAACCCCGACGACCGCGCCGGCCGCCTCGGGCCCGGCCCGCGCTACTGGGTCGGCGACCGCCCGCCGGTCCCGGCCGGACCTGCGAGCATCGGCGGATGAGCCGGCGCGACCTCGCCCACGTCTCGACCGCCCTGTGGGACCTGTCGGGCGGCGCCCCGGGCGCGGGCGTGGCGATCGCCGCCATCGACGTCGCGATCGGCCGCGGCCGCGACGACATGCGCACGCCGCTGAACCTGCACTCGCTCCTGGAGGAGGGGCTGGTCGAGCAGCTCGCCGACGGCACCTGGGCCCTCACCGGCGAGGGCGTCCAGCGCCACCGCGACGACGAGGGCTTCGCCGGGCGCTAGGAGCCCGGGTCCCTACTGGACCGCGGGTTTCGCCCCCTGCGCGAACACCCGCAAGGGAACCTGGCCCTCTGGGCCAGTGTTCCCCTAGCGCTCGCAGGCGATGCCGTCGTGGTCGGCGTCGAGGCGGTAGTGGTCGTTGCCGACCGAGCGGAACGGGCCCGCGACGAAGTACGGCCCGTTGCCGCTGCCGCCCGCGCAGTCGTAGTCGCTGACGTTCGGCTTCAGGCAGCGGCCGCGGTAGTTGGGATCGCACTTCTTGGAGGCCGGCGCGGCGCTCTGGGCGGCCGACGGGACGGCCACCGCGGCGCAGGCCGACAGGGCGAGCAGGATGGTGTGGCGACGACGCATCGTGACTCCACGGCTCGAAGGCAGGACGACCGACCGTAGAGCACCTCTGTGCGGTTCGCCCCGGCAAACGACCAGGATCCACGACGACCGTCGCCGCCGGCCGGTTCCCGGTCGGCGGCGACGTGGTCCCTCGGCGATCGGCCGGCGCAGGCGCAGGCGCTACACGCCGACCAGCTCGCGGTCGCGGTCGCGCTGGTCGGCCGGCACCTCGGCGTCGGTGGCCGGCGTCGCGCCGCCCTCGCCGTGCCCGAGCGCCGGCAGCCACTCCAGCCACCGCGGCAGGTACCAGTTCCAGTCGCCCAGGAGCTTCATCGTGGCGGGCAGGAGCACGGCGCGGACGATCGTCGCGTCGATGAGGATGGCGGTCGCCAGCCCCACGCCCATCATCTTGAAGTCCAGGTAGCTGAGCGTCGCGAAGATGGCGAACACCGCGACCATCACGATCGCCGCGCTGGTCACCGTCGAGGCGGTCGTGCGGATGCCGTGGGCGACCGCGTCCTCGGTGCTCATCCCGCGGTCGAACGCCTCCCGGATCCGGCTGAGGATGAACACGTGGTAGTCCATCGACAGCCCGAACAGGATCACGAACAGGAACATCGGCAGCCAGCTGGTGACCGACCCCGTGGACGTGAAGCCGAGCAGCGACTCGCCGTGGCCGTCCTGGAAGACCCACGTCAGCACGCCGTAGGCGGCGCCGACCGACAGCAGGTTCAACACGATGGCCTTCAGCGGGATCACGATCGAGCGGAACGTGAGCAGCAGCAGCAGGAACGCCAGGCTCAGCACGAACCCGAACACGATCGGCCAGCGGGCCTTCATGAGGTCGTTGAAGTCCTTGGAGCCCGCGGTCATGCCGGTCACGTAGGCCGGGGTCCCGGCGCGCTGCGAGAACTTCGGCACCACGTCGGAGCGCAGCACCGCCAGCGCCGAGTTGGACGCCGCGTCGGTGCCCGTGCCGACGATCGGCAGGCTGACGGTCAGCACGTGCCGGTCGGCCGAGATCGACGTGTCGACGGGCTGCTTGACCTTGCCGGTGGCGATGGCGTCGGCCTCCAGGCGCCTGACCGCGGCGCTGATGCGCGGCGACGTCACGTCCTTGGCCTTGATGACCACGTCGGCGGGGATCTCGCCCCCGGGGAACGCCGTCTGCATCCGGTCATAGACCTTCATGACCGCCAGGTCGCGCGGCAGCGCGTCGGTGCCGCTGTCGGCGGTGTGCATGTGCAGCACCGGCGAGGCCAGCGCCAGCAGGACGCCGCCGGCGAGCACCACCGCGATCACCGGACGGCGCAGCACGCGGTCCAGCACCGCGTTCCACACGCGCCCGCCGGAGTCGAGGTCGCGCGTGCGGGCGGCGGCCATGCGCTTGCCCAGGAACGGCACCTTGCCGCGCTCCAGCCACCTGCCCGAGCCCGACAGGAGCGCCGGGATCACCGTGACCGAGCCGACCATCGCGACAGCGACGACCAGGATCGCGCCGATGCCCAGGGCGGTGAACGTCGAGTCGCCGGCGAAGATCATGCCCGCCATGGCGAACATCACGGTCACGCCGGAGATGAGCACCGCGCGGCCCGAGGTCGCGGCGGCGATCGCCACGGCGTCCTTGGAGCTCGCGCCGCGCGCCTTCTCCTCGCGCTCGCGGCGCAGGTAGAAGAGCGAGTAGTCGACGCCGACCGCCAGCCCGACGAGCAGCACGATCTCGTTGATGAACTCGTCCAGCGCGAAGACGTGGCTGATCGGGCCCAGCAGGCCGATCGTGCCGATGACGGCGGTGAGGCCGAGCAGCAGCGGGACGCCGGCGGTGATGAGCGCGCCGAAGGTGATGACCAGGATGAGCAGGGTGACCGGGACCGACAGCAGGCCGGCCTGCTTGAAGTCGTCGCCGAAGGACTTCGACAGCGCCTTGCTCGCGCTCGCGTCGCCGAACTGGCCGACGAACACCGCCGGGTGGCGGGCGCCGGCGGCCGCCACCGCGGTCTCGACGGCCGTGACACGCTGCTCGGCGAGCGTCGCGTCGCCCTGGATCTTGAACGAGACGAGCGCCGAGCGGCCGTCCTTCGACAGCTGCCCCGCGTGGCCCTTGGCGTAGGGCGAGACGACCTCGGTGACGCCGGGCTGGCGTGACACGCCGGCGGCGACGTCGGCCACGGCCCGCCGGAACTCCGGCGTCTTGGCGCCAGGACCGCCATCGAGCGACTGGACCAGCACGGTCTCCGACGCGCGATCGGGGTAGGCGGCCGAGACGATCTTGTCGGCCTTGGCGGAGTCGCCGTGGTTGCTGTCGTCGCTCGACGGATGGACGCTGCCCACCGCCGTGCCCACGGCGACGGCGATCAGGACGAACGCGAGCCATCCGGCGATGGCCTTGCCGCGGTGCCGCGTGCTCCAGCGGCCGATGCGCGCCGCCAGGGATCGCGACGCGAAGGAGGGGGAAGGAGGGGTCATGCGCGCAGCTTGGACGCGACGCGTCCGCGCGGCCATGCGGCTCCCAGGGGTTCCGCAGTGGGGCAATCCCCACCCTTAGGGGTTCGTGGGGTCAGGCCGATGCGCAGGGTCCCGCCCTCGCAAAGCGTCACGCCGCCGCTACTGTGGGCGGCTGCCGAGACGGTCGGCTGCGGGGTCACCCCTCCGCGGCCGATCACTTCGAGAGAGCCCCCATGGATCCCAACATCGACCTCGCCACCTCCCCCGCGACGCCCGAGAAGGCGCTCGACGGGCACCCGCCCCGCGCGGGCGCGATGGACCCCGGGGCCGTCGAGGTCCGCGACACCACGCCGTTCGTCGAGCGCACCCCGGTCCGCTCGGCGTTCCCGCCGATCGCCGACTACGGGTTCCTGAGCGACTGCCACACCGGCGCGCTGATCGCCCCCGACGGCACGATCGAGTGGCTCTGCCCGCCGCGCTTCGACTCCCCGAGCGTCTTCGGCGCGATCCTCGACCGCTCGGCCGGCGGCTTCCGCCTGGGCCCGAGCACGATGGGCGTCCCGGCCGGCCGCCGCTACGAGCCCGGGACGATGATCCTGGAGACGACGTGGATGACGCCGACCGGCTGGGTCGTCGTCCGCGACGCGCTGGTCATCGGGCCGTGGCGCGAGCGCACGCAGGGCTCGACCACCGCCCACACGCGCCCGCCCACCGACTACGAGGCCCACCACGTCCTCGTGCGCACGATCACCTGCATCCACGGCCAGGCGCAGATCGAGCTGCTCTGCGAGCCGATGTTCGAATACGGCCGCGTCCCCGCGACGTGGACGAGCGTGCCGAACGACTCCCACGCGCTGGACGCCACCGACGGCACGCGCACCATGCGGCTGATGTCGGACCTGAACCTCGGCATCGAGGGCGGCTGCGTCCGCGCCCGCCACCGCATCGAGCGCGGCGAGACGCGCTTCTGCGCCCTGTCGTGGTCGCGCCTGCTCGACGGGCCGCGCACCGCCGAGGCCGCCACCGCCGCGCTGGACGTCACCAGCGAGTACTGGCGCGGCTGGCTGGCCGACGCCGACTTCCCCGACCACCGCTGGCGCAACCACCTCGAGCGCAGCGCGCTGACCCTGAAGGGCCTGACCTACGCGCCGACCGGCGCGCTGGTCGCCGCGCCGACCACCTCGCTGCCCGAGACGCCGGGCGGTGAGCGAAACTGGGACTACCGGTTCACCTGGATGAGGGACGCCACCTTCACCCTGTCGGGCCTGCACAGCCTCGGGCTGAACTGGGAGGCCGACGACTTCATCCAGTTCGTCGCCGACCTGGGCCGCAACGAGGACGGCGCGCTGCAGATCATGTACGGGATCGGCGGCGAGCGGGTGCTCGAGGAGGAGACGCTCGACCACCTCACCGGCTACGAGGGCGCCCGCCCGGTGCGCATCGGCAACGACGCCTACAACCAGCGCCAGAACGACGTCTTCGGCGCGGTGCTCGACTCGCTGTGGC
>JAOPZP010000117.1 GCA_025964055.1 Conexibacter sp. | reverse complement strand
CGGCGTCCAGCAGCTCGACCGTCGCGACGAGGCCGGCGAGGCCCGCCCCGACGACGATGGCGTCAGCCGACATTGCACGGTGCCTGCAAGAACATGCGCGGAACCTATCCCACGCCCGCGACGGTCGCGGCGCCCCGCCGCGTCGCGCCGCGTCAGGTCTTGGCCGCCGCGCGCTGGTTGACCACCGGGATCACGTGCTCGCCGTAGCTGCCGAGCGTCGCGTCCTTGGCGTCGTGCTGCAGGTAGACGGCGAACTGGTCGACGCCCAACTCGGCGAGCTCCTGCAGCCGCTGCACCTGGTCGGCCGGCGGCCCGATGAGGCAGAAGCGGTCGACGATCGCGTCGGGGACGAACGCGGTGTGGCTGTTGCCCGCCTTGCCGTGCGCGTTGTAGTCGTAGCCCTCGCGGCCGGCGATGTAGTCGGTCAGCGCCTCGGGCACGGCGGTCCCGTCGCCGCCGTAGCGCGCGACGATGTCGGCGACATGGTTGCCGACCATCCCGCCGAACCAGCGGCACTGGTCGCGCCCGTGGGCCAGCCCCTCGGGGCTGCCGTCGGTGACGTAGGCCGGGGCCGCGACGCAGATCGTGATGGCGTCGGGATCGCGGCCGGCCGCCTCGGCCGCGCGCCGGACGGCGGCGATCGACCACGCGGTGATGTCCGGGTCGGCCAGCTGGAGGATGAAGCCGTCCCCGACCTCGCCGGTGAGCGCCAGGGCCTTGGGCCCGTAGCCGGCGACCCAGACCTCGAGGCGGCTGTCGGGGTTCCACGGCAGCCGCAGCGTCGTGCCCTTGTACTCGACGGCCTCGCCGTTGGCCAAGCCGCGGATGACGCCGATCGCCTCGCGCAGCTCGGCGAGCTTGACCGGGTGGCCGTTGATGACGCGCACCGCCGAGTCGCCGCGCCCGATGCCGCACACCGTGCGGTTGCCGTACATCTCGTTGAGCGTGGCGAACAGCGACGCCGTCACGGTCCAGTCGCGCGTGGCCGGGTTGGTGACCATCGGGCCGACCACCAGCTTGTGGGTCTCGGCCAGGATCCGGCTGTAGATGACGAACGGCTCCTCCCACAGCAGGTGCGAGTCGAACGTCCATGCGTGGGTGAACCCGTAGGTCTCGGCCCGCTTGGCCAGGTCGATCACGCGCGAGGCCGGGGGATCGGTCTGCAGGACGACGCCGAAGTCCATCATCGCGCGACCTCGAGCGGGCCGGTGGCGACGAGGCCGAGCGTCGCGCCGACCGTCCGGCCGTAGGCCTCGAGCGCGACCCGCAGCGCCTCCTCGGGCGAGTCCTCCACCTCGGTGTGGGAGATCGGCGGGTCGGACTGCGCGAAGAGCATCACGGTCGGCACGCGCCGCCCGATCTCGGTCGCGTCGTGCAGCGGGCCGGACGGGATCGGCGGCCCGTCGCCGCCGCCGCTGTCGGCGACCGCGGCGCGGGCGAGCGCGACCAGCTCGGGATGGAACGGCGTGGGCGTCGCGCCGAAGACCCGCCGCGGCGCGACCGTGCAGTCGAACTTCGCGGCGGCGCTCTCGCACGCGGCCAGGCACTCGGTCAGCATCGTGGCGAGCGTATCGGCGTCGAGGTGGCGCAGGTCGAGCATCATCTCCGAGGCGCCGGCGATCGCGGTGATCACGGCCGGCTCGCTGTGGATCGAGCCGACGGTGGTCACGCCGCCGTGGCGGATCCCGACCTCGCGGATCTCCAGGGCGGCGGTGGCCGCGGCGGCCAGCGTGTCGCGGCGCAGGTGCATCGGCGTGGAGCCCGCGTGCGCGGACTGGCCGCCGAACGCGACCAGGTACCGCTCGTCGCCGAAGGTCCCGCTGACCGCGCTGGCCAGCCGGCCCGTGTCGAGCAGGACCGGGCCCTGCTCGATGTGCAGCTCGAGATAGGCCAGCGCGCCGTCGAGGCGGCCGGTGGCCGCCGAGGCGCCGTCGAGGTCGATCCCGCACGCGGCCATCGCGTCCTCCAGGCGTGTGCCGCCGGCGTCGCGGAGGTCACGCACGTCGTCGGGGTCGAGCGTGCCGGCGACCGCCGAGGACCCGAGGAGGCTGCGGCCGAAGCGCGCGCCCTCCTCGTCGGCCCAGTCCACGAGCCGCACCTCGACGGGCGGCGGCTCGTCGGCGGCGGCCAGCGCCCGCAGGACGCCGAGCGCGCCCATCAGCCCCAGCGCCCCGTCCAGCCAGCCGCCGGACGGGACCGCGTCGATGTGCGAGCCGACGATGACGAAGCCCTCCGCGTCGCCGCGGCCGGGCAGCGACGCCCACACGTTGCCGGCCTCGTCGCGATCGACCTCGACCGGCAGCTCCTCCAGCTTGCCGCGGAACCAGTCGCGGGCGACCAGCCAGTCGGGCGACCACGCCAGACGGCGCGCGCCCGCCGGGCCGCCCGTGAGCTCGGCGAGCTCCCGTAGATCGGCCAGGACGCGCTCGGCGTCGATGACGAGCGTCATGCCATCACCTGCGTCATGGCGGCCAGCACCTGGTCGGCGTCGACGACGAGCGTCATGCAGCCACCGAGGCCGTGACGGCGGGGCTGCTGCGGCGGACGAAGCGGCCGTGCCCGGGCTCGGTGAGGATCGTCCCGCGGTCGTAGACCATCGTGCCGCGGCAGTAGGTGTGGCGGACCGAGCCGCTGGCCAGCTCGCCCTCGTAGAGGTCGTAGTCGACGTTCATGAAGGACGTGGCCAGCCCGTAGGGGCGGACGGCGTTGGGGTCGAAGACGACGATGTCGGCGTCCTTGCCGGGGGCGATCGCGCCCTTGTCGCTGAGGCCGAAGCGCCGGGCGATCGTCGTGGAGGTCCGGTCGACGAGCTGGCTCGGCGTGATCCGCCCGGCGACGACGCCCTCGTCCCAGAGCTTCGACAGGCGGTGCTGGATGGCGGGCAGCCCGTTGGGCACGAGGCTGAAGTCGTCCAGGCCGCGGGCCTTCTGCTCGTCGGTGAACGGGCAGTGGTCGGTCGAGACGCTCTCGAGGATCCCGCGGCGGACGTAGTCCCACAGCGGCTCGCGGTTGGAGACGTCGCGCAGCGGCGGCGAGCAGATGTAGCGGCAGCCCTCGACGCCCGGGCGCCGCAGGTCGTCGATCGTGTTGACGAGGTACTGCGTGCAGGTCTCGGCGCTCACGCCGACGCCGCGCTGCTGCGCCGCCTGGATCTCGGCGGCCGCCGCGGCGCACGTGACGTGCACGACGAACAGCGGCGCGCCGGTGAACTCGGCCAGGCGCGCGGCGCGCGAGGTCGCCTCGGCCTCGACGAGCTCCGGGCGCGTGAGCGCGTGGTTGATCGCCGACGTCTCGCCGGCGTGCAGCGCGCGCTTGACCAGCAGGTCGACGACGTCGCCGTTCTCGGCATGGACCATCGTCAGCGCGCCGAGGTCGCGGGCGCGCTCCATGCATGCGGCCATGGCGTCGTCGCGGGTCATCAGCTCGCCCTTGTAGGCCATGAACAGCTTGAAGCTGCTGACGCCGGCCTCGACGATCGCCTCCATGTCGTCGATCGTCGACTCGTTGGCGTTGGTGATCGCCATGTGGAAGCCGTAGTCGACGTGCGCGGCGCCGGCCGCGCGGCCCTGCCACTCCTCCAGCGCCGAGCGCAGCTGGTCGGGCTCGCGCTGGATGGCGAAGTCGACGAGGCAGGTCGTGCCGCCGGCGGCCGCGGCCCGGGTGCCGGTGTCGTAGTCGTCGGACGACCACATCCCCATGAACGGCATCGACAGGTGGGTGTGGTTGTCGATCAGGCCCGGGAGGACCAGGCAGCCGGTCGCGTCGACGGTCGTGGCGCCGTCGGGAGCCGTGACGGCGCCGACCGCGGCGATGCGCTCACCGACGATCAGGACGTCGGCGTCGTACTCGCCGTCGGCGCTGACGACGCGCCCTCCCTGGATGAGCGTGGCGTGGTCTTCGGTCATGTTGCGGATCCTCTGCTTCCGAGCCGAGGAGCGCAACCGGCGCGCCGGCAACGCGTCCGGCCGTCGGTCGGTGCCGATCGTCCTACCGCGGCGGCCAGTACATCTTCGTGGCGTAGTCGGCCAGCATGCGCGTCGCCGAGAACGCGGGGGAGAGCGAGGACAGCGACGCGCGCATGCGCGCCGTCCAGGCGTCGCCGGCGTCGTAGAACTCCGGCACGATCTCCTGCTCGAGCAGGTTGTAGAGCATGGCCGCGTCGCGGGAGTCCTGCGCCTGGTGGTCGGCGTCGACCTCGCCGGGCAGCGCCCAGCCGTTGTGCCCGTCGTAGGCCTCGGCCCACCAGCCGTCGAGGACGCTGAGCTGCAGACCGCCGTTGAGCACCGACTTCATGCCGCTGGTGCCGCTGGCCTCCAGCGGGGGGCGCGGCAGGTTGACCCAGACGTCGCAACCCTGCACCAGGCGCGCGGCGCTGGCGAGGTCGTAGTCGGCGAGGAAGACGACGCGCGACTGCGTGCCCTCGGCGCCGCGGAGATCCAGCAGCTGCTGGATGAGCTGCTTGCCGGGCTCGTCCTTGGGATGGGCCTTGCCGGCGACGATGAGCTGCACGGGGCGGTCGGCGCGCAGCAGGTTCAGCGCGCGCTCGGCGTCGTGGACCATGAGCGCGAGGCGCTTGTAGGTCGCCACGCGGCGGGCGAAGCCGAGCGTCAGCACGTCGGGGTCGAACGCGCGGGCGCCGGCCTCGACGAAGGCGCGCTCCTCGCCGCGGACGAGGCGGTCGCGCGGGATGCGCGCGCGGACGAGGTCGACGAGCGCGGCGCGCTGCTCCCGGCGGGCGGCGCGGAGCTCGTCGTCGGTCAGGTCGGCGATGCCGGTCCACACCTCGGGGTCGGCGGCACGCTGCGCCCAGCCCTCGGGCAGGTGGCGGTCCAGCAGCGCGCGCATCGGCGCGCCGAGCCACGTCGGGACGTGCACGCCGTTGGTGACGTGGGTGATCGGCACCTGGTCGACGGGCCGGTCCGGCCACAGGTCGTGCCACATCTCGCGCGCGACCTCGCCGTGGCGGCGGCTCACCGCGTTGGTCGCGCGCGCAGTGCGCAGCGCGAGCTGCGTGATGCCGAACGGCTCGTGCTCGTCGTCTGGATGCGTGCGGCCCAGGGCGAGGACGGCGTCGGGGTCGAAGCCGCGCTGGTGCAGCAGGGGCTGCAGGAGCGCCTGCACCTCGGCGCCGGGATAGGCGTCGTTGCCGGCGGGCACGGGCGTGTGGGTGGTGAACACCGTGCGCCGGCGCGCGTGCTCGACGGCCTCCTCGAGCGTCGCGCCGGGGGCGTCGAGCGCCGAGAACGCGGCGTGGCCCTCGTTGAGGTGGACGACCTCGGGCTCGATGTCGAGGGCGCGGAGCAGGCGGACGCCGCCGAGGCCGAGCAAGGCGTACTGGTTGAGCCGGACCTCGGGGGCGCCGACGTAGAGCTGGGAGGTGGTGAAGCGGGCGAACGGCGAGTTCTCGGGCCGCTCGGCGTCGAGCAGGAACAGCGGCACTCGGCCGACGTCGACGCGCCAGACCTGGGCGACGATCGTCTCGTCGTGCGCGGGGACCGAGACGGTGATCGGCTCGCCGGCGCCGTCGCAGACCAGCGCCGCGGGCAGCCGCTGCGGATCGGTGTCCAGCCAGAACTCGCGCTGCCAGCCCGACAGGTCGATCCGCTGGCGGAAGTAGCCCTGGTGGTACATGAGGCCGACGGCGACGAACGGCAGCGCGCGGTCCGAAGCCTCCTTGACGAGGTCGCCGGCCAGCGCGCCCAGGCCGCCGGAGTACACGGGGAGCGACACGTGGACGGCGTACTCGGCGCAGAAGTAGGCGACCGGGCCGTCGTCGCGGGAGGCCGGTGCCTCGCGGTGGGTGCGCAGTCGCTCGTCGAGCGCGGCGGCGCGGGCGAGGAGGTCGGCGTCGCGCGCCGCGCGTTCCAGCCGTTCGTAGGGCGTCTCCTGCAGCAGGCGCACGGGGTTGGTGCCGCAGCTGCCCCAGCGCGCGGGGTCGACGGCCGCGAAGACGGCGGCGCCGTCGGGATCCCAGGACCAGGCGTAGTTGTAGGCGATGCGGGCGAGCACCGCCAGGGCGTCGGGCAGCCGGGCGGCCAGCCCGGCGATCGCGCGTTC
>JAOPZP010000112.1 GCA_025964055.1 Conexibacter sp. | reverse complement strand
GCTCCCTACGCCTGGTTCCCCGCCGCGATCCGCCGCAGGTCGATCGTGTCGTCGTACAGCTTCGCGTCGACGCCCTCTTCCAGCGCCACCTCGCGCAGCGGGCGCCCCGAGGCCGAGGCCTTCTTGACGATCGCGGCCGCGGCGTCGTAGCCGATGGCGCCGTTGAGCGCGGTCGCGACCGCCAGCGTCCCGCCGGCCGACGCCTTCGTGCCCGCCTTGTTGACCTCGATGCCGTCGATGCACTTCTCCGCGAAGGCCACCGAGGTCGTCGACAGCAGGTGGATCGACTGCAGCAGGTTGCGGGCGATCAGCGGGATGCGCACGTTGAGCTCGAACTGGCCCTGCATGCCGCCGATCGTGATCGCGGTGTCGTTGCCGATGACCTGCGCCGCGACCTGGAGGACGACCTCGGGCAGGACCGGGTTGACCTTGCCCGGCATGATCGACGAGCCCTTCTGCAGCTCGGGCAGGAAGATCTCCCCGATGCCGGCGCGCGGGCCCGAGCCCATGAGCGCGATGTCCTGGGCGATCTTCGTCAGCGAGACCGCGACGACCTTCAGCGCGCCCGACAGCTCGACCAGCGCGTCGCGGTTGGCCTGCGCCTCGAACGGGTCGGCCGGCGGGGCGATGAGCTTCAACTTGGAATCGCGAGCCAGGCGCTTGCGCACCTCGCCGGCGAACTTCGGGTGCGTGTTGAGCCCCGTGCCGGTGGCCGTGCCGCCCAGCGGGATCTGCCCGACGTGCACCAGTGCGGACTGGATGCGCTCCTGGCCGAGGCGGATCTGCGCGGCGTAGCCGCCGAACTCCTGGCCCAGTGTGACCGGCACCGCGTCCATCAGGTGCGTGCGGCCCGACTTCACCACGTCCTTGAACTTCCGCGCCTTGCGCTCCAGCGAGCGCTCGAGCTGCTTCAGCGCCGGCAGCAGCGCGTTGGTGGCCTGGTCCAGCGCGGCGAGGTGCACGGCCGACGGGAAGACGTCGTTGGAGGACTGGCCGAAGTTCACATGGTCATTGGGATGCGCCTTGCCGCCGGTCAGGGCGGAGAGCACCTCGTTGGTGTTCATGTTGGTCGACGTGCCCGAGCCGGTCTGGAAGACGTCGATCGGGAACTGGTTGTCGTGCTCGCCGGCGGCGACCGCCTCGGCGGCGGTGGCGATCTCCTGCGCAAGGGCCGGATCGAGGTTGCCGAGATCGGCATTGACCAGGGCGGCGGCGCCCTTGATGGCGCCGAGCCAGTGGATGACCGCGACCGGAACGGTCTCGCCGGAGATGGGGAAGTTGTCGACGGCCTTCTTGGTCTCGCCGCCGTAGAGCGTCTTCTTCGAGGGGGGCATGACCCCGGAGCCTACGACGGGACGCGCGCGAGCGGTCAGCCGAAGAACGCGACGAGCTCGCGAGCGACCCCTACAGGATCGTCGTAGGCCATCAGGTAGCCCGTGCCCGGGAGCACGCGGAGGATCGCGTCGGGCAGGAGGTCCAGCGCCTCCTCGGCGCCGCGCAGCGGATGGTGGCGGTCCTCGTCGGCCCACAGCAGGAGCACCGGGAGGCCGAGCTGGGGCAGCAGGTCGAGCACCTGGCGCCGCGGGCCCCGCGGCAGGTTGCGCGCCAGCCGCGCCCAGGACCGCGCGAGGTTGGCGTTGCCGCCGACGTCGGCCATGGCGTGGCGCACGAGGTCCTGCGCCTCGGGCACCGAGCGCGCGGTCAGCGCGATGCCGCGCTCGGGCCGGAACGCGAGCTTGACCGCGTGGCCCGCGACGCGGTCGAGTCCCGGAACTCCGGCCGCCCGCGCGGCGCCGAGCCACGCGCTGTAGGCCTTGGGGCGCTCCGGCGGCCGGTGCAGCCGGCAGGACAGCAGCGCCATGCGTGCCGGCGACAGCTGCCCGAGCTCCATCGCGCGGATCAGCAGGTCGGCGCCGAGTCCGTGGCCGCCGACCAGCGGCCGCCGCCCGCCGACGTCGGTGCAGAACGCGGCGAGCACCGCCGCCATCCAGTCGAAGGTGTACGGGTGCCGCGGCCGGTCCTCGGAGTCCCCGTGCGCGGGCAGGTCGGGGAGGACGAGCCGGAAGCGATGCGCCAGCCCCTCGACCGCCGGCTCGAACTCGCGATGGCTGAAGCCGGCCGAGTGCACGAGCACCAGCGGCGGTCCGGTCCCGATCTCCCGGTAGGCGATGCGGGCGCCGTCGTCCGCGTGCCACAGGCGCAGCCTCACCCGTCCTGCGCCCCTGCGGCCTGCCCGGCGGTGAGCGCCTGCGACACCGCCGGCGAGACCTCCGACAGCCCCGACGCCGCGACCGACACCCGCCGCGCCAGCTCGGCGCTGATGCCGCCGGAGTGCGCGGCGCCCGTGTCGACCGCCGCCGCGAGGTACCCGAGCTGCCGCGCCGCCGCCACGTCGCCGCCGTCGCGCACGCGCTGCGCGAGCCCCTCGGCCACCACGTGCACGACCGCGCCGAGGTTCTGCAGGTCGGCGTCGGTGCGCACCTTGCGCAGGCAGTCGGAGATCGCGACGCCGCCCGGCAGGCGCACCGTCGCCGGCGCGGCGCGCAGCGCCCGCTGGTAGCCGGCCTGGTCGGTGGCCGAGCAGGCGTAGGGCATGGGCGGGTCGGCCTTCGTGCACGCCCCCATGGCGAGCGCGAGACCGACGGCGAGGGCGGCGGAGCACCTCATCGCGCTCATCGTAGAGTGGCGGCCTTGGCAGCCGAAACCGCCATCCGAGCGCTCCGGAGGCTCAAGCCTGGCCGCGGCGCGCTCTCGTGCTCCCCGTACGACCGCGAGATCCTGCGGCTGGCCGTCCCGGCCCTCGGCGCGCTGGCCGCCGAACCGCTGTACCTGCTGGCCGACACGGCGATCGTCGGCCACCTCGGCACCCCGCAGCTCGCGGCGCTCGCGCTCGCCGCCTCGGTGCTCGGCGCCGTGGTGAGCCTGTGCAACTTCCTCACCTACGGCACGACCGCGCAGGTGGCGCGCCTGCACGGCGCCGGCGAGGACGAGCGCGCCGGCGTCATCGCCGCCCAGGCGCTCTGGCTGGCGCTCGGCATCGGCGTCGTGCTCGCGGCGACCGTCGCCGCCCTGGCCGCGCCGCTCATGCAGCTCGTCGGCGGCGAGGGGCACGTCGCCGACCTCGCGGCGCGCTACCTGCGCATCAGCGCGCTCGGCCTCCCGTGCGCGCTCGTCGCCCTCGCGGCGCAGGGCTACCTGCGCGGGGTCGGCGACCTGCGATCCCCGCTCGTGGTGGTCGTCGTCGCCAACATCATCAACATCGGACTGGAGCTGCTGTTCGTCTACGGCTTCGGCTGGGGCCTCGACGGGTCGGCCGCCGGGACCGTGCTCGCCCAGCTCGGCATGGGCGCCGCGTTCGCCGCCCATCTCCTGCGTGCACCCGCCCCGTCCCGTCGCCCGCGACGAGCCCTGCTGGTGCGCCTCGCGCGCATGGGCGGCCACATCGTGGTGCGCACCGGCTCGCTGCTGCTGGCCTTCGTCATCGCCGGCGCGGTGCTCGCGCGCCAGGGCGCCGACAGCCTCGGCGCCCACCAGATCGCGTTCCAGCTGGTCATCATCCTGGCGCTCGTGCTCGCCGCGATCGCGATCGCCGGACAGGTGCTCGTCGGCCGGATGCTGGGCGCCGGCGACGCGGAGAGCGCGATGGCCGCGGCCCGCCGCATGTGCGCCTGGGCGCTGGCGGCCGGCTGCGCCATGGCCCTCGGCCTGCTGGCGCTGCGCGACGTCGTCCCGCACGCGTTCACCAGCGACCCGCAGGTCCTCGCCCGCGCCGACGAGCTCTGGCCGCTCTTCGCGCTGATGCAGCCGATCGGCGCGCTGGTCTTCGCGCTGGACGGGATCCTGCTCGGCGCCGGCGACACGCGCTACCTCGCGTGGGCGATGGCGTTGTCGTCGCTGGGCGTGTTCGTCCCGATCGCGCTGCTGTCGTTGCACGATGACTGGGGCGTGCGCGGCGTCTGGTGGGGCATCAACGCGCTGATGGTCGCCCGACTGCTCACCATCGGCACCCGCTTCCTCGGGCGCCGATGGGTCGTCCTGGGCGCGAGCGCCGCCTAAGCCTGCGCGCCCGCGGCCGCCGCCGACGTCGCGGCGACCTCGGCCTCGAGCGTCTCGCGCAGCGCCTCGGGCAGCACCGACGCCTGCTGGGTCGTGTAGTCGAAGCCGACCAGGACGCCGTAGCCCTCGGCGACCAACCGGGAGCCGACCCGCATCTCGAACTCCACGCGGAACGACGAGCGCTTGACGTTGCCGATCGAGCACTTGACGTCGACGACCTCGTCGAAGACGACCGGCGAGCGGTAGTTGATGTGGCACTCGGCGAAGATCAGCCCGAACTCGTCGCGCTCGGGGTTGGCCGGGTCGTGCTGCGGGACGATCTCCCGGAGGTAGGCGATGCGCGCCGTCTCGAAGTACCGCAGGAACACCACGTTGTTGAGGTGGCGCATCGCGTCGAGGTCGCCGAAGCGCACGCGCTCCGTGTGGGTGTAGCTCATACGTTGATCTCCGGTTCCAGGGGTTCGGGGCCCAGATCCAGCTCGTCGAGGCGGCCCATGGCTGCAAGGATGCTCGCAGACCGAGCACTATCGGCAGCCCAGGGGCCGAAACCTGCGCAAAGCCGTGCGGAACGACACGAACTCGCCGCCGGGCCCTAACACTGCACTTCATGACGCGGTCCACGCACACCAGCCGCCTGGGTCTGACGACCTCGGAGGCAGCACGTCACCTCGGGGTCTCGCTCTCCACCGTCCGCCGGTGGTCCGACATGGGCTACCTCCGCGGCTACCGGACGCCCGGTGGCCAGCGGCGGTTCCCGGTCCAGGAGCTCGACGAGTTCGTCACGTCCCTGGAGGACCGCACGACCGGCTCCGGCCGCTTCGTGCGCGAGGGCGACAAGGAGGCCGGCCCGGTGCCGGACGCTCCGGTCGCTCCCGACCTGCCCAAGCCCTAGCCGAGGCAGCGGGCCGGCGGGCCCACCGTGCCGGGGCTCAACCCCCAGCGGCCTGGTTCATCCGCCGCTCGATCCCGAGCTCCTCGTCGTAGTCGGCGGCGTCGGCGTGCCGGTACTCGGTGCCCTGGCCGGCCAGGAGGTCGGCGAGCGCCTCGACGTAGATCGCGTCCAGCTGCGTGCCCGCGACGCGGCGCAGCTCGGTGAGCGCCTCGAACGAGCTCAGCCGCGTCCGGTAGGTGTCGGGTGCGGTCAGCGTGTCGTAGACCTCGGCGACCGCGATGATCTTGGCGATCTCGGGGATGTCCTGCGCCGTCAGGCGCTTCGGGTAGCCCTTGCCGTCGGGCCGCTCGTGGTGGGCGACGATGATCTCCGACAGCGGTCCATAGACGCCGATGTCGCGCAGCAGGTCGGCGCCGAGCTCCGGATGGCGGCGGATGGCCAGCCAGTCGTCCTCGGTCAGCACGACGCCGCGCTCCATGACGCGGTCGCTCAGCGCGAACCGCCCGATGTCGTGCAGCAGGCCGGCGGTGTGGGCGAGCTCCTGGTCGCGCTCCGACATCCCCACGTGGTGGGCGATGTCGCGCGAGAAGCGGGCGACGGCCGCGCAGTGCCGGGCCGCGCGCTGGTCGCGGGCGTCGAGCGTGCGGATGAGGCCGCTCAAGACGCCCCACGACAGGTTCGCGTACTCCTTGGTGCGCTCGCGCGCGCTGATGACCAGCCGCGCCATGTAGGTGAACGCGAGGACCGCGACGAGCACGAGGCTCAGGACCGCGTAGCCGGTCTCGATGTACAGGGCGCCGATGGCGGTCGTCAGCGCGATGTTCAGCACGACCGCGGGGAAGAAGGCGACCAGCGGCCGGTGGCGCTCCTTGAGGTCGTGTCCCTCGATGAGCGCGATCTCGAGCCCGACGAACTCGATGTTGGTGACGATGATCGCGAAGCTGGCGGCCGCCAGGACCACGACCAGGCTCACGCCGTGCTGGTCGACGTTCAGCGCCTGCACCACGACGCCGGCCAGCACGGTCGGCAGCACCGCGCCCGCCAGGTTGACCAGCAGCATCACGCGGCGGTAGCGCTCGACCGCCCACCCGACGACCTCGGCGGCCGCCGGGACCACGAACGCCGCGGCCGGTCCCAGGAAGACCGCGGCGAGCGCTCCACACAGGAACGCACCGGAGATGAACAGGTTCGCGTGCAGGTCGGCCGTGACCAGACGCGACGCGACGGCGCACCCGACGAGGACGATCCACAGTGTCTCGTCACCTGTTCCGGGGACGATGACCGCAGCGATGACGCTCAGGACCAGGGCCGCGCACGCGAGTGCAACGGCCGGCTGCGGCCTCGGAGGGGGCGACCCGCTCACGCCACGGACGCTACAGCGCCCTGGGCGAGGGGTCTATCGCGGGGGCTAACGGCCGCCGAGGTACCCCGCCATCGAGGCGATGAGGGAGAGGGCGCCGACGAGGGGCAGGGCACGCAGCTTCAGGTTGTTCATGGCAAGCCTTCCGTTGAAGTGGACGAACAGCGGGCGGCGAGCGTAAGCTGACTCAGTGTCTCTGCACGGGAAGTTGCGCAAAATCGATGCATTTTGTGCCCAAGGCGGGACTAAAGCTGTACGCCGTGATCCCGTTCATCAGCCGTGCGCACGCTGAAGACCTCCGAAGCGGCTGCCGTCCTGAACGTCAGCCCGAACACGCTCCGCGCGTGGGAGCGACGCTTCGGCTACCCCAAGCCCCAGCGTTCCCCGGGAAAGCACCGCCTCTACACGCACGGGGAGATCGCCGCCCTGCGCGACGCGCTGCAGGAGGGCCTGTCGATCTCGTCGGCCATCTCGCGTGCGCGGGAATCGGTGGCCGCGGACACGCACGTGCTGGTCGGCGCCCTCGCGGCGTTCGAGCTGGAGCGTGCCGACGCGGCGATGGAGGGCGCCCTCGCGCTGCGCTCGGTCGAGCGCTCCGTCGAGGAGGTCCTCCTTCCGTCCATGGAGGAGATCGGCGACCGCCACGGCACGGACTCCGCGCCGTGGGCGCTGGCCGCCCGCTGGGCCTGCGAGTGGCTGGGACGGGCGCAGCGCCTGTCGCCGCCGCCCGAGCGGCGCCCCGCGGTGCTCCTCGGTGACGCCACCGGGGACCTGCTCGACCCGGACGCCCTCGCGCTCCGGGCGCTCGAGCTGTGCGTGAGCCGCACCGGCCTGCGCACGATCACGCTGCCGATCAACGGCCTCGCGGGCCTGGGCGACGTGGTGTCGTCCTACGAGCCGCGCGTCGTCGTGATCGCCGGCGGCGAGGAGCAGGACGACGACGTGGCCCGCTGGGCCTATCGCGTGCGGGCCTCGGCCGGCGCGCTGCCGGTCCTGCTGTTCCGGCGCGCGGGCGGGGGCCGCAGCCGGACGACGGGCGCACGGCATCTCGCGGGGTCGCCGACGCTGGCGGCCCGCCAGCTCGTCGAGCTGGCCGATGCCGGCGTGCGCCACGTCGTCGAAGAAGAGCTACTGGAGTTCGACGACGGCGGAGTGTCGTCGGCGCCCCGGCGCCGCCGACTGACCGCCTGAGCTGAGGAGGATCCGTTTGAGCATCCCGCGTCCATCACTCCGTCTCGTGCCCGATCCCGTCGAGGCCGCGCCCCAGATCCGCTTCTGCGGGCACTGCGGGCAGACCCCGCCGACGGCCCTGGCCGCCCGCTCGCGCGTCTGCTCGCTCTGCGGCCTGGGCGTCGTCATCAGCGCCGGTGAGGATCTCGCGCCCCGCAAGGGCGAGTCCTTCATCATCATCGATCGCCAGCTCAAGCTCTGCGGGCTCTCCCGCGGCGCCGAGCGGGTGCTCGAGGTCGACGAGCCCAACGCCGTCCACCGCCACATCTGCGACTTCCTGGAGCCGGCCGATGCCGAGGCCGGTCAGGGCGACGAGCTCCTCCAGGGCATCATCACGGCGTCGTTCACCGCCCCGCGCACGCTCGTCGTGCGCCCGGCGGGCGAGTACGGCGTCCGCTTCGCAGCGCGCGTGGGCGCGTGTGGGCCGCCGGCCGGCGCGCTGATCGTCCTCTCGACGGTCTGAGCTGAGGGCCCCGCGTCGGCACGCGCGGGGCACCTCCTCCCGGTGCAAGGCGCATCCCGTCGTGCACCGGACGTTGCGCAAGTTGCGTCAACCCTCTCAAAAGGGGAAGACTCTCTCGTAATGGGTGGATCGATCCGCACGAACGCCGCAGCAGCGATGCTGGGCGTCAGCCCGAACACGCTGCGCTCCTGGGAGCGCCGCTTCGGCTTCCCCGAGCCCAAGCGCACGGCGGGCGGGCACCGCCAGTTCGACCTGGCCGAGATCGAGGCGCTGCGCGCCGCCTTCGAGGAGACGCAGAACATCTCCTCGGCCGTCTCGGTCGCCCGTGAGCGCGGCAACGGCCCGGCCTCCCCGGCCCGGCTGGAGTCGGCCTTCGGCCGCTTCGACGAGGACGGCGCCAACCGCCTCATCGAGGAGAGCCTGACCGTTCGCTCGGTCGAGCGCACGATCGAGGAGGTGCTGCTGCCGACGGTCGAGGCGCTGGCCCCCGTCGACGACGCGCCGCCCACCCCCGAGTACGGCTTCGCCTGGCGCTACGCCACCGGCTGGCTGGCGGCCACGCAGCGCACCGCACCGCCCGCCTCGCGTCCCGAGGGCGTCCTGGTCTTCGACGCGTCCCGCGCGCCCGACGCCGAGGCCCTCCAGGCCCAGGCGCTCGAGCTCGTGCTGCGCCGCGGCGGCCTGCGCACGCTGACGCTCACCGCCGACTCCGATCCCAACCGCCTCGCACACGCCATCACCGCGCTTGATCCCCGCGCGGTCGTGCTCACCGGCCACGGCGCCACGCTGGACGCCCTGGGCCGCCTGGTCTTCACCGCCCGCCGCGTCGCCGGCGAGGACGTCGCGATCCTCGACTACCGCGGCGCGATCCCGCACGCGGGCAGCAGCACGGTCGAGATCCTGCCCGACGGCCCGCTGGCCGCCCGCGAGGCGATCCTCGCGCGCATCGACGGCCGCGCCGGCAGCGGGCGCTTCGCTCGCGGCCCGTCGCGCGCCATCGGGCTGTAGCAGGCCGTCCTCCCCTCCGACCGCACGAGCGAGCCCCTGGGCGAGAGTTCGGCACCGTCCGAGCCGCGCGGCATGATCCTCGCGCGATGACGCTTCCCGAGCTTGGCGATCCCCTGGCCCACCGTGCCCTGGACTCCCTCATGCGCGCGGAGGCGAGCGTGCGGCGGCGCCTGTCGGCCGACCTGGAGCGCGAGGGCCTCTCGGCCTCCGGCTTCTCGGTCCTCATGGTGCTCTCGGAGGCCGGCGGCGAGCTGGAGCTCCGCGG
>JAOPZP010000093.1 GCA_025964055.1 Conexibacter sp. | reverse complement strand
GCGCTGCAGCGGGCGACGCGTGACGGCCTGACGGACCTGCCCAACCATCGCGCCTTCCAGGACGAGTTCCCGCGGGCCGTCGCCGCCGCTCGCCGCTTCCAGGAGCCGCTGGCCATCATCGTCTTCGACCTCGACGACTTCAAGTTCATCAACGACCGTCACGGCCACCCACACGGCGACGCGATCCTGCAGCGAGTCGCCGGCGTGCTGCGCGCGGGTCGCGTCGAGGACCGGCCGTTTCGCATCGGCGGCGACGAGTTCGCGATGCTGCTGCCCCACACCGATGGCGAGGGCTCCCGCACGATCGCCGGCCGCCTGGGCCGGGCCTTCACCGCCGCCGAGGTCGTCGTGAGCATGGGCATCAGCGACCTGCGCGACGGAGAGTCGGCCGAGGACCTGCGCGCCGAGGCCGACGCTGCGCTCTACGAGGCCAAGCGCAAGGGCGGCAAGATGGTGCACTTCGACGAGGTCCGCGACGAGGTCGTCATCACCACCTCGGCCCGGACCGACCGCGTCCGGGAGCTCATCGACCAAGAGCGCCTGAGCGCGGTCTACCAGCCGATCTGGGACCTCGACTCGCAGCGACTGCTGGGCATCGAGGCGCTCATGCGCCCACACCCCGACTTCGGCCTCTCCGGTCCCGCCGAGGCCTTCGACCTCGCCGAGCGGATCGGTCGCGTCCACGAGCTGGACGTGCTGTGCATGGCGAGCGCGCTGGCCGACGCCCCGGACCTGCCCGACGGCGCCCTGCTGTTCCTCAACATCTCGCCGCAGACGCTCGACCTCGACGCCGGCGGCAGCGACTGGCTCCTGGAGCTGGTCCACGGCGCCGGCATCGCGCCCGAGCAGGTCGTCATCGAGGTCACCGAGCGCTTCGGCGCCCGCACCGACGCGGTCGTCGTCTGCCTGCGCCGCCTGCGCGCCGAAGGCTTCAAGCTCGCCCTGGACGACGTCGGGACCGGCAACTCGGGCCTCGAGATGCTGCGCAAGGTCAGCGCCGACTTCGTCAAGATCGACCGCGGCATCGTCCACGCCGCGGCGACCGACCGCAGTGCCCGCGCGGTGCTGATGGCCATGGCCACCTACGCGCGCCAGACCGGCGCCTACGTCATCGCCGAAGGCATCGAGGATCGCGAGACCCTCGACTTCCTCACGGGCATCGACGACCGCGACGTCCAGCCCCACCGCATCATCCAGGGCGGCCAGGGCTTCGGCCTGGGTCGACCCGCCGCCGACGGCGCCGTGGAGCCGCCACCGGCCCTGCTCGGGCGGCCGGTCGAGCCGACCGTCGCGTCGTAAGCGCCAACGCGCGGGTGAACAGGCAGCGATGAGTGCGCGGCCCGCCGGCCGTCTCCCTGTCAGACACCCGAGCAAGGAGCACGCCATGCAGATCATCCTCACCGACTTCATGTCCCTCGACGGCGTCGTGCAGGCGCCCGGCGGACCCGAGGAGGACACCCACGACGGGTTCGCCCACGGCGGCTGGTCGGCGCCGTACTTCGACCCCGAGGTGATGGGTCCCGCCGTGTTGGAGCTCCTCGACCGCAGCGACGGGTTGCTGTTCGGGCGGCGGACGTGGCAGGGCATGGCCGCGGCCTGGCCCGAACGCGCCGGTGACCCGTACGCCGACCGCATGAACGCCATCCCGAAGCACGTCGCGTCGCGCACGCTCGGCCAGGACGACCTCACGTGGTCGGGCTCCGAGCTGCTGCCGGGCGACGACGCGATCGCCGCGATCCGGGATCTGCGCGCCCGCGACGGGAGGGGACTGCAGATCTGGGGCAGCGCGTCGCTGGCCCAGCAGCTGATCGAGCACGACCTCATCGACGAGTACGTGGTGCTGATCGAGCCGATCCTGCTCGGCGGCGGCAAGCGGGTCTTCCCCGAGGACGGCCAGGCCCGCCCGCTCGAGCTCGTCTCGGTCACGACCGCCAACACCGGCGTCCTGGTCTGCACCTACCGGCCGGCGCGCGGCTGAGGCCGTGGCCGCCGCGCGCCGTTGGACGAGCGGCGTGTGCCGCTCGTCCGACGCAGGCGTCGCGCCCGCTACCGGCGAACCAGCGTGACCCAGTAGGCAGCGTGCTGCGGGTCGGGCGTGCCGAAGCGGGCGTTGACCGCGAACAGCTCCCCGCGGAGCTCGGCGATCGTGGTCGGGACGTCGAACCCGGTGCTCTTGATGGTGGTCACGACCGAGCCGCTGGTGTAGTCCTCGCTGAGCCGGACCACCGCGATCTGGTTGTCGACGTTCTGCACCACGTACAGGGTGCGACCCCTGAGCAGCAGCCCGTCGCCGTTGGTCAGCGCGGTGCCGCCGAGGTCGACCTGGACGGCCGCGCCGGTCGACGGATCGATCTTCCACAGGCGGCCGGCGTTGGTCTGGATCGCCAGCAACGACCGTTCGTCCGGCGTCGCGACGATGCCGTTGAGGTTGAAGCCGTCCTCGTTCGGGATGTCGGGGAGCGCGATGGTGCGGGCGCCGTGCAGGTTGGCGTCGACGGCGTAGAGGGCGCTGCGCCGGGAGTCGGTGAAGTAGGCGGTCGACTGCGCGAGCGCGACGTCGTTGACGAACGTCTGGGCGCCGGGGACGGAGAGCTGAAGCTCGGCGAGATCCTCGCCCGTGCGCGCGTCGTAGACGAACGCCTTGCCGGTTGGGCCGCCCGCGACGAAGAGGCGCTGGCGGTCGTCGAGCTTCAGGCCGCCGGCCGCGCGGCCTTCGTGGGCGGGCACGACGGTCGCGGTCTCCCCCGTGCGCGCGTCAAGGCGCAGAACGGCGCCGGTCGCGATCGAGCCGGCGAACAAGTCCCAGCCACGTCGGCCGGACGCGATGCCCTCGGGCTGCCAGCCGGCGGGGAGGTCCAGGCGGTCGGAGAGCTCGCTGCCGCCACCGTGGTCGTCCGGGCCTTCGTCCTGGCGACCTCCGGTTCCGGCCGTCGCACCGGTGACCGCCCCAGCAGCGAGCGACAGCGCGAGGACGAGAGCGAGCACGACAAGCCTGGCCTTCATGACGACCTCCGGTCGTTCCACGACTTGCTGGGACGGTTCCACCGGGGTGGCGGGAGGTCAAGGTGAGGGGTTCGCTGGGGCGAGTTCCGTAAGTGGCGCCGCCTCGCCCGGCAGCGCAGCGCCCCACCAGATCCCGAACGC
>JAOPZP010000019.1 GCA_025964055.1 Conexibacter sp. | reverse complement strand
GGCGGGGCCGGCCGCGGCGGCGCGCGCGGCGCGGCTGGCCCACACCGTCTCCGACCGGCTCGCGCCTCTGCGCAAGGCCAAGGACGGGACCGACCCGCTGGCCGGCCCGGTGACCTATCCAGAGGGCAACGACACCGCTGACCGGTTGAAGGTGCTCGCCGGTCTGCTGGCCCAGCCGCTGGGCATCCGCGTGGCGACCGTCGACGCCGAGGGCTCCTTCGACACGCATGAGGGCCAGGCGGCGACCCTGGATCGCGACCTCGGCGCCGTCGGCGAGGCGCTGGCGACCTTCCAGGCCGACCTCGCCGCGCGCGGCATCGCCGACCGCGTGCTGACGTTCGTGTGGTCGGAGTTCGGCCGGCGCCCGATGGCCAACCGCTCGGGCGGCACCGACCACGGCGCCGGCGGGATCGCGTGGGTCCAGGGCCCGCGGGCGATGAGCGGGATCCTCACCGAGTACCCGTCGCTGACCGACCTGGACGTGGAGAAGAACCTCAAGGTGACCGTCGACTTCCGGCGCGTCTACGGCAGTCTCCTCGCGCAGTGGATGGGGACCGACCCGGCCGACGTCATCCCGGGCGCCGCGCAGTTCGGGCAGGTCGCGCTGGTGCGCAGCTGATGCTGGCGGCCGACGTCCCGCCGGCGGCGGCGCTCGCCGCCCGCGCGCCGACCGCGATCGGCATCGGCGAGCGCGAGTTCTCGATCGCGGTCTACCGCCCGCGCGTCCGGGCCGGGCGCCTCAAGCTCAACGTCCGCAACCTCGGCGAGGACGCGCACGACCTCGTCGTGCGCCGCGGCGGCCGCACGCTGGCAACGCTCGCGCCGGTCAAGCCCGGCGCGACGGGCGTGCTGCGCCTCACGCTCCGCACGCACGGCCGCTACCAGCTGGTCTGCACGGTCGCCGACCATGCGGCCCGCGGCATGCACGCGACGTTGCGCGTCGTCGCGTGAGCGGCGCCCTTCGGCGCGCCCGGGCGGCGCGTGCGTCTGTCGCACGGACACCCGGCGCGGGATCGGGGGATTGAGGCGACCGCGCAACGGTGACGCTCCGAAGTACAGCTTCGCCTGATGGTTTGCCATGACCGCCCTGACGCGTCCGAGCACCGACATCCTCCTGGCCTTCGCGCCGGTTCCCGAAGCCGTCCGCACGGCGCGTCACGCCCTGCGCGACCGCGGGCTCAGCCCCGACCTCGACCACACCGTGTCGCTGCTGACCTCCGAGCTGGTCGGCAACGCCGTCCGCCACGCCGGCCCGAGCCACCCGGCCGAGCGGATCGTCTTCCACGCGCGCCTGAGCGAGGATCACGTCCGCATCGAGGTCGCCGACCACGGCCAGGGCTTCGACCCCGACGTGCGTCACGAGGCGTCCGGCTTCGGCCTGCGCCTGGTCGACAAGCTCGCGTCGCGCTGGGGCGTGGAGCGCACCGCGCGCGGGTGTCGCGTGTGGTTCGAGGTCGACCGCCGCAGCGGTCGCTTCGAGCGCGACTGAGACCTTCTGAGTCGCCGACGCGCCCGAAACGGGTTAGCCTTGCGGGCGCATGACCGTCCGCCGGGACCTCCGCCCGCTGCTCGTCCTCGCCCTGCTGGGCGTCGTCGTCGCGCTTGCGGAGTCGGTCGCCGGCCTGAGCACCGGGCTCCTGCTGCTCTCCCCGGCGCTGGTCCTGCTGCTCCCGCTGCTGGCCGGTCGCTACCTCGGCGAGCAGCAGCTCGAGCGCCTCGTCGCGCGCCGCGCGACGCCCCGCCGGCCCCGTCCGGTCTCCGCGTCCCCGCCCCGCCGCCGGCCCCGCGCCGTCGTGGTGCGCGGTGGGCGCCTGCTCGCCTCGGCGCTCGCCGAGCGCGGGCCCCCGTTGACGTCCGCGTAGCCCACGCCACGTCAACCCTGAACCCCCGGAGGTGCGCCCATGCGCCGCCCCCTGGCCGCCGCCACCGCCCTCGGCGGGCTGCTGGCGATCGCCGCCCCCACCGCCGCCCTGGCCCACCAGGGCAACCCGAACATGGAGTCGGTCGTCCGCGCCGTGCGCCCGTCCGTGCCGGGGATCTCGCTGCAGGTCCTCAGCCGCGACGACCGCTTCCAGCTGACCAACCGCAGCAAGGCCACCGTCATCGTTCAGGGCTACGACCGCGAGCCCTACGCGCGCCTGACGCCCGACGGCACCGTCGCCGTGAACCACAACTCGCCGGCGTACTACCTCAACACCGACCGGTACGGCGCGGTCACGGTGCCCAGGACGGCGACGGCGCAGGCGACGCCGAGCTGGCACGTCCTCGACCGGACCGGCGTGTTCGAGTGGCACGACCACCGCATGCACTACATGGCGCGCGACACGCCGCCGATCGTCAAGGACAAGGCCCAGCGGACCAAGATCTTCGACTCCTCGATCCCGATCCGGTTCGGCTCCGCCCAGGGCGCGATCCTCGGGACGCTGTGGTGGGCGCCGCCGAAGGGCGGCGGCGCGCCGGTGGGTGCGATCGTCGCGCTCGCCGGGCTCGTGCTGGCGGGCGGCGCGGCGGTCCTCGTGACCC
>JAOPZP010000011.1 GCA_025964055.1 Conexibacter sp. | reverse complement strand
GCGTCGCGCTGCTCGCGCTGGCCGGCGGCGGCGCCGACGTCTCGGCGCCCGGCGTCGCGCTCGCCGTCGGGGCCGGCGCCTCCTACGCCGCGTTCACGCTCGCGTCCAAGCGGCTGCTCGACGCGGGCCACGGGGTCGAGCCGGTCATGGCGCGTGCGTTCGGGATCGGCGCGCTGCTGCTGGTCCCGGTCCTCCTGCTCGGCGATCTCTCATGGGTCGCGACGCCGGGCGGCGCCGCGATGGCGCTCTGGCTGGGCGCGATCCCGACGGCGGTCGCCTACCTCCTCTTCGCGCGCGGGCTGCGGCACCTGCCCGCCAACGAGGTCGCGACGCTCACGCTCGGCGAGCCGGTCACCGCGGCGCTCCTCGGCGCCGTCGTCCTGTCCGAGCGCCCCGGCGGCGTCGCCATCGCCGGCATCGGGCTGATCCTCGCGGGCCTGGCCGTGCTCGCCGTCCCGCGGCGCGGCGGTCCCACGCCCGGCACCGCGCAGCCCGGCACCGTGGAGATCCCCGCATGAGCCCGACCGCCGTCGACCGCGTCGCCGGCGTCCTGCGCGAGCAGATCCTCGACGCGCAGATCGAGGCCGGCACGCGCCTGGTCGAGGCCGACCTCGTCGAGCGCCACGGCGCCGCCCGCCACACGGTCCGCGCGGCACTCCGCGCGCTGGCCGACGAGGGGCTGGTCGCCATCGCGCCCAACCGTGGCGCCCGCGTGGCGGGCCTCGACGGCGACGCCATCGCCGCGCTCTACGAGCTGCGCGCCGCGCTCGAGGTCGAGGCCGCCCACCTCGCGCTCGCGCGCCACGGGGATCGTCTGCCGCCGTCGGTCCACGAGGCGGCCGAGGTCCTGACTCGGGCCTGCGGCCGTCCGCGGCCCCGCTGGTCGACCGTGTCGCGCGCCCACGCCGACCTGCACACCTCGCTCGTGCGCGCGGCGCGCTCGCCGCGCATCGAGGCCGTCCACGACCTGCTGACCGCCCAGACGCGCCTGTTCCTGCTGCAGGTCCGCCCGCACTACACCTTCGCCCAGATGGGCGCCGAGCACCAGCAGCTCCTGCGTGACCTCGAGACCCACGGGCCCGAGGTCCTGCGCACGCACCTGCGCGTCGCGGCCGGCTCCGTGGTCGACGGCGTGCCGCGCACCGGCTGACCGGCCGGTTGCGCGTCCGGCCGGTCCGGGTAGTTGACTCGCGCACATGAGCGACGCACCGCAGACCGCCCAGACCGCCGCCGGCGAGCCGGACCCCATGCGCTGGTGGACGCTCGGCGCGGTGTGCGTCGCGACGTTCATGCTGCTGCTGGACATCACGATCGTCAACGTCGCCTTGCCCGACATCCAGCGCGACCTCGACGCCTCGTTCCAGGATCTCCAGTGGGTCGTGGACGCCTACGCGCTCACGCTCGCGTCGTTCATGCTCACCGCCGGGTCGCTGGCCGACCGCTTCGGGCGCCGGCGCCTCTTCGTCCTCGGCCTCGGCCTCTTCGTGCTGGCTTCGCTGCTGTGCGGCCTGTCGACGTCGCCGACCGCGCTGAACGTCTCGCGTGCGCTGCAGGGCATCGGCGGCGCCGCGATGTTCGCGACCTCGCTGGCGCTGCTGGCCGCCGCGTTCAGCGGCCGCGAACGCGGCACCGCGCTGGGCATCTGGGGCGCCACGACCGGCGCGTCGGTGGCCGTCGGGCCGCTGGTCGGCGGCGTGCTCGTCCAGCATGTCAGCTGGCAGTCGATCTTCTTCGTCAACCTGCCGATCGGCATCGCCGCGATCGTCGTGACGCTGCGCACGGTCAAGGAGACCCGGGACCCGCACGCCGCGCGCGTCGACTGGGCCGGCCTGGTCACGTTCTCGGGAGCGCTGTTCGCCCTCGTCTTCGCGCTGGTCCGCGGCAACACGGAGGGCTGGGGGAGCACGACGATCGTCGGGCTCTTCGTCGTGGCGGTCGTGCTGCTGATCGCGTTCGTCGCGGTCGAGCGCCACCAGCAGCGTCCGATGTTCGACCTGACGCTGCTGCGCAAGCCGGCGTTCGTCGGCGCGTCGGTCGTCGCCTTCTGCCTGTCGGCGTCGATGTTCTCCATGTTCCTGTACTTGACCTTGTACCTGCAGAACGTGCTGGGCTTCTCGCCGCTGGATGCGGGCCTGCGCTTCCTGCCGATCACGCTGCTGTCGTTCGTCTGCGCCGCGGTGTCGGGCAACCTGACCGAGCGCGTGCCCGTGCGGTTCCTGATGGGCGCGGGCCTGGGCCTCGTCGGCGTCGGGCTGCTGCTGATGAGCGGGCTGGACGCCGGCTCGAGGTGGACCGCGCTGCTGCCCGGCTTCCTGCTGGCCGGCGCCGGGATCGGGCTCACCAACCCGGCGATCGCCTCGACCGCGGTCGGCGTCGTCGACCCGCGGCGCACCGGCATGGCGTCGGGCATCAACAGCACGTTCCGGCAGGTCGGCATCGCGACGGGCATCGCGGCCCTCGGCGCGGTGTTCCAGTCGGCGGTGCCCGGCAAGATCACCGACGCGCTGGGTCCGGCCGCGCGCGGTGTGCACCTGCCGCCCGCCGAGGTCCTGGCGCAGGGCCACCCGAACGTCCTCGGGCCGGCCCGCGACGCGTTCCTCACCGGTTGGACCGGCGCGCTCGACGAGCTCCTCGTGATCGCGGCGATCATCGCGCTGGCCGGCGCCGTCGCGGCGCTCGTCCTCGTGCGCAAGGAGGACTTCGTCGCCCACGGCGCGCCCGCGGGCGCGCCGACCGCGGGGGCTGACGCGGGAGCCGCCTAGCTCTTGAGCCGCAAGAGCGAGCCTCTGGGCGAGTTCTTGCAAGGCCAGCGGACGCCCTCTGGGCGGTCGCTTGCCCCGCTACCCTCGCGCCATGTCGCCGCGCGTCCGCCTCGTCCCTGCCCTGATCGCCGTCGCGCTGACCGCGGCGATCCCCGCCGCGGCCTCCGCCGCGGACCCGACCAACGTCCCGGCCGGGGTCACCGCCGGCGGGATCGATCTCTCGGGCGCCACGCTCGACGAGGCCCGCATACGGCTGGAGACGAGCATCGGAGCGCGGGTCAACGCCGACCTCGTGCTCGGCGCCTCCGGCAAGCCGTGGACGCTGAAGGCCACCGACGCGAAGCTCACCTTCGACGCGCTGACGACCGCCAAGCGCGCCCTGCGCGCCAAGGCGCCGGGCGATGTCGGGCTCAAGCTGTCGCACTCCAAGCTCGCGGTCCGCGCCTGGGTCGCCGGCGTCGCCGCGAAGGTCGGCAAGGCGCCGCGCAACGCGACCGTCAAGATCACGCTGACCCACATCTACCGCCAGC
>JAOPZP010000008.1 GCA_025964055.1 Conexibacter sp. | reverse complement strand
CGGATCCCCTCACGATCCCGCTCCCCACTGCGCGGAACCATGACGTCGACGACGGCCGCGCTGGAGGAGCGCAGCCCGAGGTGAGCGGCGCAGGAGGCGTGCGACAGCGCCGCGCCCTTGCCACCGGCCAGAACCGCCGCCATGAAGAAGCCTCCACGCGGGAGATCGCGGTGACCGACGGTATAGACGCCTTCATGGACTCGGTGCAGCCATCCAGCGAGGGTCCACCAATCGATCTGTTGTCGCGTGCAGCCGAGTTCGAGCAGCTGTGCGTGCGAGACCACGCCTCGTTGTGTCGTCGCAACGGCCGCCACGCGTCGAGGGACGAATGAATCTCGCAGAGCGAGATCCAATCGTCCCTCGACGCCGCGAGGGGGCGGTGAGGTCGCGGGTGAGGCAGGGAGTGGGGTAGGGGTCCCGGCGCGACGTGGGGGCATGCCTCCACTAGGGCTGCGCCGCCCCGTTCTCGCCCCCGCGCCGGCCTGTGCACTCCCCCGATCTCGCCCGCGCCGCCCCCTTCTCGCCCCCGCCCATTGACTCGCGAGTCAACGAATCGTCCGCGCTGGCATGCTTCGCCGCCGAAGCAGACCTTCAAGGAGACCACTGAGATGGCAGACACCGGGTTCACCACCGATCAGCGCGAGCGCGAGGCCAGCGGCGGCCATGCGTACGGCCGTTACCTCGAGGAGTTCGAGGAGGGGGCCGTCTACAAGCACTGGCCCGCCAAGACCGTGACGGAGGCCGACGACCACCTGTTCTGCCTCATCACGATGAACCACCACCCGCTGCACATCAACGACGTGTACGCGGGCCAGAGCCAGCAGGGCCGCAACGTCGTCGTCGGCCCGCTCGTCTACAGCCTCGCGCTGGGCATGAGCGTCAGCGACGTCAGCGGCAAGGCCATCGCGAACCTCGCCACCGAGGAGCTGAGCCACCCCGCGCCGGTCTTCCACGGCGACACGCTGTTCGTGGAGTCCGAGGTCCTGGAGAAGAAGGAGTCGCGCTCCAAGCCCGACCGCGGCACCGTCAAGGTCCACACGCGCGTGTACAACCAGGACGGCACGCTCGTGGCCGAGTTCAAGCGCCTCGTGCTCGTCCCGCGCCGCACGCCCGGCGAGGCGCCCGCGGCCTAGCGAAGCGACGACGCGGTCGCGCTGCGGCGGGCCGATCCCCGCCGCAGCCGGCCGGCCTGGACAAACCTCGCGGACCTGCCCGTCGGTTCAGCAGGGACGCCTCTGCCGACAGCCCGAACGGGTAGCTTTCCGGACAGCGCACCGAGGTGGGCCGCTGTCCCCTTTCCGCCTGCCTCCTTGAATTCGAGCCCGAGGAAGTGACGTGAGCATCACCGTTTCCACGAAGAACGCGAAGCTGACAGCGTGGGTGGAGGAGATCGCCACCCTCACCCAGCCCGACGAGATCCACTGGTGTGACGGGTCGGCGGAGGAGTACGACCGCCTCTGCCAGCAGCTCGTCGACGCCGGCACGTTCAAGCGGCTGTCGGACGCCAAGCGCCCCAACTCGTACCTCGCGTGGTCGGATCCCTCCGACGTCGCGCGCGTCGAGGACCGGACCTTCATCTGCTCCACCAAGGAGCAGGATGCGGGCCCGACCAACAACTGGCGCGAGCCCGCCGACATGCGCGGCACGATGAACGACCTCTTCACCGGCGCCATGCGCGGGCGCACGATGTACGTCGTCCCGTTCTCGATGGGACCCCTGGGCTCGGACAAGTCCCACATCGGCGTGCAGCTCACCGACTCGCCGTACGTCGCGGTCTCGATGCGGATCATGACCCGCATGGGCGCCAAGGCCCTCGATGTCCTCGGCGCCGAGGGCGAGTTCGTCCCCTGCGTGCACTCCATCGGCGCCCCGCTGGCCGAGGGCGACACCGACGTGCCGTGGCCGACCAACGCCGACGTCAAGTACATCGTCCACTACCCGGAGTCGCGCGAGATCTGGTCCTACGGCTCGGGCTACGGCGGCAACGCGCTGCTCGGCAAGAAGTGCTTCGCGCTGCGCATCGCCTCGGTGATGGCGCGCGACGAGGGCTGGATGGCCGAGCACATGCTCATCCTCAAGCTGACCTCGCCCGAGGGCGTCGTGAAGTTCGTCACCGGCGCGTTCCCGAGCGCCTGCGGCAAGACCAACCTCGCGCTGATGGTCCCGACCATCGAGGGCTGGAAGGTCGAGACGATCGGCGACGACATCGCCTGGATGAAGTTCGGCGACGACGGCAAGCTCTACGCGATCAACCCCGAGGCCGGCTTCTTCGGCGTCGCCCCGGGCACGGGCTACAGCAACACGCCCAACGCGATGAAGGCGCTCGAGCAGAACGCCATCTACACCAACACGGCGCTCACCGACGACGGCGACACGTGGTGGGAGGGCATGACCAAGGAGCCGCCGGCGCACGCGCTGGACTGGCACGGCAACGACTGGACGCCCGCCGCCGATCACCCGGCCGCTCATCCGAACTCGCGCTTCACGGTGCCCGCGACGCAGGTGCCGTCGATGGCCGCCGAGTGGGAGGACCCCTCGGGCGTCCCGATCGACGCGTTCCTGTTCGGCGGCCGCCGCGCCTCGGTGGTTCCGCTGGTCCGGGAGTCGTTTGACTGGGAGCACGGCGTCTTCCTCGGCGCGACGATGAGCTCCGAGCAGACCGCCGCCGCGTTCGGCACGGTCGGCCAGCTGCGCTTCGACCCGTTCGCGATGCTGCCGTTCTGCGGGTACAACATGGCCGACTACTTCGAGCACTGGCTGGAGATCGGTCACAAGCAGGGTGCGCAGCCGCCGCGCATCTTCTACGTCAACTGGTTCCGCAAGGACGCCGCCGGCAAGTTCCTGTGGCCCGGGTTCGGCGACAACTCGCGTGTGCTTGAGTGGGTCTTCCGCCGCCTCGAGGGCAAGGTCGACGCCGACGAGACGCCGATCGGCCTCGTCCCGCAGCAGGGCGACCTCGACGTCGACGGGCTCGACATCACCGACGAGGCCCTCGCCGAGGTCCTCTCGGTCGACGTCGACGCCCTGCGCGCCGAGCTCCCGCAGGTCAAGGAGCACCTCGCGAAGTTCGGCGACCGGCTGCCCGCGCCGGTGCGCGCGCAGTTCGACGCGCTGGAGCAGCGGCTCGGCGCCTAGGCCGTGCGGGGACAGTCCCCCGAGCGCCGGCGCTGGGGACTGTCCCCCCGGCGCCGGCGGTTGGGGACTGTCCCCACCCCTGGCCGGCGGTTGGGGACTGTCCCCACCGCTGGCCGGCGCGCGGCGGTTGGGGACTGTCCCCCGGTAGGCCGCTGGCGCGAGGGGTAGGTTGGTGAGGTGAGCGTTCAGGAGGAGTCGTCTCCGGCCGGGTCGGCCGGCGGCATCGCCGACGTGGTCGTCGGGCTCGCCC
>JAOPZP010000003.1 GCA_025964055.1 Conexibacter sp. | reverse complement strand
CTGGCCGCGGGCGGCAACGGCCTCGTGACGGTCGCCGAGAAGGACGTGCCGTCGGGCCTCGCCGCGCTGCTGGTCGCCACGGTGCCGCTGTGGATCGTGCTGTACCGGACGCTGAGCGGCGACCGCGTGGCGCCGATGACGCTCGGCGGCGTCGCGCTCGGCTTCGTCGGGGCGCGGATCCTGCTGCTCCCCGGGGGCCGGCCCGCCAGCGTGCCGCTCGGCATGACGCTCTTGCTCGTGCTCGCCGCCGCGTGCTGGGGGCTGGGCTCGGTGATCGCGCAGCGGATGCGGATGCCCGCCGACCCGATCCTCGCCACGGGCTGGCAGCTGCTGATCGGCGGGCTGGTCGCGTGTGCCGGGGGGCTGGCGCTCGGCGAGGGCGGCCAGGTGGACGTCGGCGCGTTCTCCGGCAAGTCGATCGCGGCGTTCGCCTACCTGGTGCTCGTCGGCTCGATCGTCGCGTTCTCGTGTTACTCGTACCTGCTGGCGCACGCCCCGATCTCGCAGGTGTCGACCTACGCCTACGTGAACCCGGCCATCGCGGTGGCGCTCGGCGCCGTCTTCCTGAACGAGCGGATCGCGGCGCCGACGATCGCCGGGATGGTGCTGGTGATCGCCTCGGTCGTAGTGATCGTGCGGCGCGAGGCGCGCCGGGCGCCGCCGGACGCCGCCGGCGACGGCGAGGTCGCGGTCTCGCCGCGCGATGGTGAGTTGCATGATGCGACTGAGGCCGATACGGTGGTCCCGGTCTCGTCACGCAGCTGATCCACACCGCACTGGAGCCATTCGCATCATGAGCCGCCGCGGGCGCGTCGCCGCCATCGTGTCGGTCGGGGTCTTCGTCGCCAGCCTCGACCTGTTCATCGTCAACATCGCGTTCCCGGACCTGGAGCGCGACTTCGCGCGCACGTCGCTGGCGAGCCTCTCGTGGGTGCTCAACGCCTACGCCATCGTGTTCGCCGCGCTGCTGGTCCCGGCCGGGCGCTGGGCCGATCGGGTCGGTCGCAAGCGCGCGTTCCTGGGCGGCCTCGCGCTGTTCACGGTGGCCTCGGCCGCGTGCGCGGCCGCGCCGTCGGTCGGCGTGCTCGTCGGCGCGCGGGTGGTGCAGGCCGCGGGCGCGGCGCTGCTGATGCCGGCGTCGCTGGGCCTGCTGCTGCCGGAGTTCCCGGCCGAGAAGCGCGGGCTGGCGCTCGGCCTCTGGGCGGCGGTCGGCGGCACGGCCGCGGCGGCCGGCCCGGTCATCGGCGGGCTGCTGGTCGAGCTGTCGTGGCGCTGGGTCTTCTTGGTGAACCTGCCCGTCGGCGTGATCGCGATCGTCGCGGGCGCCCGGGTCCTGGGCGAGATCCGCGAGACCGGCGCGCCGCGGCCCGACGCCCTGGGGTCGGTCATCCTGACCGGGGCGGTCGGCACGCTGATCGGCGCGATCGTGCAGGGCCCGGACTGGGGCTGGACGAGCGGCCGCGTGCTCGGGCTGCTGGTCGTGGCGCTGGTGCTCGCGCTGGCGTTCGCGGTGCGGTCGGGCCGTGTCGAGGTGCCGGTCGTCGAGCCCGAGCTGCTGCGCGTCCGCGCCTTCGCCGCGGCCAACGTCGCCGGGCTGCTGTTCTTCGTGGGCTTCGCGGCGATGCTCCTCGGCAGCGTCCTGTTCCTGACCCAGGTCTGGGGCGAGAGCGCGCTGACCGCCGGGCTGATGATCTCGCCGGGGCCGGCGACCGCGGCGATCTTCGCGGTCGGCGGTGGGATCCTCAGCGGGAGGATCGGGCCGCGTGCGGTGGGCGCGATGGGCACCGCGCTGTTCGCGATCGGCGGCGTGCTCTTCGCGACGCGCCTGGGCGCAGACCACGACTTCGCCGGCGACTACCTGCCGGGCATGGTCATCGGCGGGGCCGGCGTCGGCTTCGTCAACCCGGCCCTGGCCGGCGCGGCGACGGCGCAGCTGCCGCCGACGCGGCTCGCGACCGGGAGCGCCGTGCTCACGATGTCGCGGCAGCTGGGCTCCGCGCTCGGCATCGCGATCCTCGTGGCGGTGGTGGGGACCCCGTCGCCGGCCGAGGCGGTCCACGCCTTCCGCGACGCCTGGTGGCTCATGGTCGCCGCCGCCGTGGGCGCGACGATCGCCTTCGTCGCGGTCGGGCCGCTGGCGCGTCCGGAGGTCGAGCCGACGCTGGAGCAGGAGATCGAGGCGGGCGTGGCGTCGATGGCGCCGGAGGTGGCGGCGTAGCCGGCGCGCCCACCTCGGGCCCCCGCAGCAACGTCCCTACGCCACCGGCCGCTCCAACAGCGTCGACAACACCACCTGCGTATGCGTCCGCGTCACCCCCGGCGTGTCCCGCAACCGCTCCAGCGCCTGCTCCAAGTGCTCGGTGTCCGCGGCGCGCAGGTGGATGATCGCGCTCGCCTCTCCCGCCACCGTGTACGCCGCCTCCACCTCGGGGTGCGGCTCGATCGCGGTGCGCACCTCGCCGCCCGACATGCGGCCCTCGCAGTAGAGGGCGACGATCGCGTGCGTGTGCCAGCCCATCGCCGCCGGGTCGACGACCGCGGCGTAGGACCGGATCACGCCGCCGTCCTCCAGCCGGTCGACGCGACGCTTGACCGCCGGCGCGCTCAGCGCGACCTGCGCGCCGATGTCCTGGAAGGACCGCCTGGCGTTCTGGCGCAGCAGCGCAACGATCTTGCGGTCGATGTCGTCCATCTCGCCACCATAACCGTCCGAGGCGCAACGAATCGTCATTGCGGCCCGTTCTCGACCAGCGGATCATTGCACCATGACGCCCGAGACCGCCGTTCAGCCCACCGGTACGCCCAGGTCCACCGAGGACTACATGCCGCTCAACGGCATCGACCACGTCGAGCTGTACGTCGGCAACGCCAAGCAGGCCGCCTACTACTACGCGCACGCCTTCGGCTTCCAGCTCGTCGGGTACTCCGGCCTCGAGACCGGCGCGCGCGATCGCGCCTCGTACGTGCTGCGCCAGGGCCGCATCCGCCTCGTCCTCACCGGCGCGCTGCACAGCGACTCGCCCATCGCCGAGCACCAGCGCCGCCACGGCGACGGCGTGAAGGTCATCGCGCTGAGCGTGCCGTCGGTCGACCGCGCCTGGCACGAGGCCACGGGCCGCGGCGCCGAGGGCGTCGTCGAGCCGCACGCGCTCACCGACGAGCACGGCACCGTGCGCCTGGCGACGATCCAGACGTACGGCGAGACGCTGCACACCTTCGTGGAGCGCAGCGGCTACACGGGCGCGTTCCTGCCCGGCTACGTCGCGCAGTCCGACGGCAGCGAGGACACGGGGATGCTCCTCGCCCTGGACCACATCGTCGGCAACGTCGAGCACATGGACCCGTGGGTGAAGTA
>JAOPZP010000592.1 GCA_025964055.1 Conexibacter sp. | reverse complement strand
GCACCCGGACCCGCGGGCGCGCGTTGTTGACGTAGCCCTTCGGGTTCCACAGCGCCGCCTCGTCCTCGGGCTGCGTGGCCGCCGAGGAGTCCCAGGCGCGCACGAGGATCTCGTGCTCCCCGGGCGCAAGGGTGACCGTGATCCGCCAGTGGCGCCATGCCCACTGGCCCAGATCGTCGAGCAGGTCCGCCTGCGACCAGGTCGTGCCCCCGTCGAGCGAGACGTCGACGCGCGCGACGTGGCGCTCCCCGCCCGCGAACGCGTAGCCGCGCACCTCGAGCGGGCCGGCCGCGACCGTCTCGCCGCCGGCCGGAGCGAGGACGTCGGCGTTGAGCGCGACGAGGCCGAGCGGGATCCCCGCGCCGGGACCCGGCGTCCCGTCCTCGGGCAGCAGCCGGTAGGCGACGTGCTGGAAGTAGCCCGGCCAGGGCGTCGCTCGCAGCGTGATCCGCTCGAGCCACTTGACGCTGCGCGCACCGATGTAGCCGGGCACGACGACGCGCAGCGGGGCGCCGTGGACCGCCGGCAGCGGCTCGCCGTTCATCGCCCAGGCGAGCAGGACCTCGGGCCGGCGCGCCTTGTCGAGCGGGATCGAGCCGCCGAAGCGCTCGGGCGGCTTGACCTCGGTGCTGAGATCCGCGCCCTCGAAGCCGACGTGCGCGGCCTCGGGCAGCGGACCGGCGAGCGCGAGCACGTCGGCCAGGGCGACCCCGGTCCACGTCGCCGTGCCGGTCGCGCCCGGACCCCACGGCGCCTCGCCCGGGATGTCGCGGGTGGCGAGCAGGCCCGCGCGCCGGTTGCCCGCGCACTGCAGCGTCGCCGTCTCGGTGCGCTCCCGGAAGGCCTCGCGGAGCGTCGTCACCGAGAGGTCGAGCTCGCGCTGCACCAGCCCTTCCACGCGTAGCCGCCACGCGGCCGGCTCGACCTCGGGGACCGCGCCGTGCGCCCGCACGTAGAACGCGTCGGTCGCCGTCAGCGAGCTGGCCAGGCCGGCGAGGCTGGTCTCGGCGTTGAACGGCTCGTCCTCGTGGACGATCAGGTCCGCGTGCTTTCCGTAGCGAGCCATGCGACGAGCGTACGCGCCGCGCCCGCCGGTTCTCACAGGCAAGCGCTATCGGCAGGTCGTTCATCGTTGTTGGACCAGGTCGACCTGTGGCGCAAACACCATGGCCATGGACATCAACGGCTTCTCCCCCGCCGGCATCCGCGACAAGGTCGGCGTCGTCGGCGTCGGCGCGGTCGGCCAGGCCTGCGCATTCGCGCTGATGCTGCGCGGCTCGGCCCGCGAGATCGTGCTCGTGGACCGCACCGCCGAGCGCGCGACCGCCGCGGCGACCGACATGCGCTACGGCGTGCCCCTGTCAGCCACCGTGGCGATCGACCGCGGCGACTGGAGCGACCTCGCCGGCGCCGCCGTCGTCCTCATCTGCGCCGGCGTCAACGAGAAGGGCGGCGGCGCGACGAACCGCGACGACGGCCGCGGCCGGCTGAAGCTGCTGGAGACCAACGCCTGGGTCTACCGCGACGTCGTCCCCCGCATCGTCGCCGTCGCGCCCGAGGCCGTCCTCGTCGCCGTCACCGACCCGCCCGATCCGCTGGCCGACCTGACCCGCGCGCTCGCCGGGCACGACCGCGTGCTCAGCACCGGGACGACGATCGACACGCTGCGCTTCCGCGTGCACGTGGCGGCGGCGCTCGGCGTCCACCCGTCCGCGGTCGAGGGCCTCGTCGTGGGCGAGCACGGCACGACCGAGGTCATGTTGTGGTCGTCGGTGCGCATCGCGGGCACGCCGCTGGCCGACGCGCTGGGCCCGGACCGCTCGCTCGACGATCTCCGCCACCAGATCGAGCACGAGGTCCGCTTCGCCAACATCACGATCATCGAGGGCAACGACGCCAGCCGGTTCGGCATCGGCGTCGCGTGCGCGCGGATCACCGAGGCCATCCTGCGCGACGAGCGCGTGGTGCTCCCGGTGGCCGCGTACCGCGAGGACTACGGCGTGACGATCGCGCTGCCGACCGTCGTCGGGCGCGCGGGCGCGGCGGGCGCGCTGGAGCCGAGCATGTCGGAGGCCGAGCGACGCGCCTTCGCGCACAGCGCCGCGACGCTGCGCGAGGCCGCGCGGAGCGTCGGCGTGCGATCGGCCGGCGCCGACCCCCATTCGGAGACGGCGGCACGGTGATCGGCGGCTCCAGCCCCTCAGGCTTCGGCCATGCGGTCCAGCAGCGCCAGCGCCCGGCGCAGCAGCTCGCGCTCGTCGGCGTCGAGCTCGGCTTCGAGGGTCTGGTTGAGCCAGTCCTCGCGCGCGGCCTGCGTCGCCTCGAGCTTCGCCACGCCGGCCGCGGTCAGCTCGACGAACGAGCGGCGGCCGTCCTGCGGATCCGGGCGGCGGGAGACCAGCCCCGCGGTCTCGAGCTCGCGGACCGTCTGGGCCATCGACTGCGGGCGCATCCGCTCGGCAGCCGCGAGGTCGCTGATGCTTGCCGGCCCCTCGCGCGACAGCCGGCTCAGGACGGTGAGCAGCGGGACCGGCGGCCCGGGCTCGGTGCGCAGCCGCCGGACGAAGCGGCCGACGGTCTCGCGCAGATCGTGCGCGAGCAGCGACGTGGACGGTGCCCGGGCGGCCATGGCGCTGAGTGTAGACGACGATTGCGGAGGCTACCTGTACAGGCGGCCTGTATAATGCGGGGACGTGCCCTCCGCTTTCCGCCGATCCCCGCTGACCCGCGCCTACGTCCCGAGCCTGCTCGCCATCGGCCTGGTCGTCTCGGTGATCAGCTCGCTCGGCGCCCCGCTGATCCCGACGATCGCCCGTGAGCTGCACGCCAGCCTGGGGGCGACGCAGTGGTCGCTGACCGCCACGCTGCTGGTGGGCGCGGTCGCCTCGCCGCTCGTCGGTCGGCTCGGCGACGGCCCGCACCGCAGGACCGTGCTGCTCGTGTGCCTGAGCATCGTCACGCTGGGCGGCGCGACCGCCGCGCTGGCCGGCAGCCTTCCCGTCCTCGTCGCCGGCCGCGCGCTGCAGGGCCTCGGACTGGCGCTCATGCCGCTGACCATGGCGTCGGCGCGCGATCACCTGCCGCCCCTGCGTGCCGGTCAGATCATTGCACTGCTCTCGGTCATCGGCGCGGTCGGCGTCGGGCTCGGCTATCCGATCACCGGGTTCATCGCCCAGCACCTCGATGCGTCGGCGGCCTTCTGGTTCGGCGCGGTCGCCAGCGGTGCGGCGCTCGTCCTGGCCGCGTTCTTCGTCCCCTCCCCCGCCGCGCCGGCGCGCGCGTCGTCGCTGGACCTGCGCGGCGCCGTGCTGATCGGCGGGGGCGTGTTGGCGCTCCTGCTCGCGCTCGAGAAGGGCACCGCCTGGGGCTGGGGCTCGGCAGCGACCGTGGGGCTGCTGGCCCTTTCGATCCTCCTGCTGGTCCTGTGGACGTTCAACGAGCTCCGCGTCGAGGCACCGCTGGTCGAGCTGCGCCTCGTCGCGCGCCGCGCCGTGCTGACCGCGAACGTGACCGGGCTCGTCCTCGGCATCGCGATGTACCTCGGGATCTCCCTGATGACCCAGGTCGTCCAGCTCCCGTCGGGCATCGACCAGTCGGTCTTCGTCGCGGGGCTGGCGCTGCTGCCCTTCTCGGCGTTGTCGGTGGTCTCGAGTCGCGCCGTGCCGTTCGCGCGCCGCCACGCGGGGCCGCGCGCGACGATCCCCATCGGCGCGACGGTGATCGCCCTCGGGATGCTGTTCTTCGCGGCCACCGGCGACGCGCTGTGGGAGGCGTTCGTGACGATGGGCCTCGTGGGCCTCGGCCTCGGGTTCACGTTCGCCGCCATGCCGGGCCTGATCGTCGGCGCCGTGCCGCAGCACGAGACCAGCAGCGCGATGAGCTTCTACCAGGTGAGCCGGTACGTCGGGTTCTCGATCGGCAGCGGGCTCGCCGTGACGCTCCTGCGCGCCTTCGGCGGCACCGACGGCGCGCCCACGCCGGCCGCATACTCCTCGACGTTCGTGGTCGGCGCGGGCCTGTGCCTCCTGGCCGCGGTGGTCGCCTGGGTGCTGCCCGGCGACAGCCTGGCGACGCCCGCGGCCGCGCCGGCGCCGTCCCCGGCGCGCGCCCGCGCCGCCGACGAGCGCGCGATCGAAGAGGGCGAGCTCGCCGCCGCCGGTCTGCAGCGCCTCGAGGGCTGAGCGACCCGTCGCCCAGCCATCCATAACCGGATGGCTTGCTCATAACCAAACGGTTGTGTATGTTCGCGGTCATGAGCGCCGCCCTCCCCGTCCTGCGCCCGCGCGAGCGTCAGACCGGCGGCTGCTGCGTGGCTCCCGTCGAGCCCGATCTCGGCGCCGGCGACGCCGTCGCGCTGGCCGCCACGGTCAAGGCGCTCGCCGACCCGACGCGCCTGCGGATCGTCGACACCCTTCGCAAGGCCGCCCCTGAGGCGGTCTGCCAGTGCGAGCTGCTGCCGCTCTTCGACATGTCCCAGCCCGCGCTGTCCAAGCATCTGCGGGTCCTCGTGGACGCGGGCCTGGTCGCGACCGAGCGTCGCGGCCTGTGGGCCTACTACTTCCTCGTTCCCGACGCGACCAAGGAGCTGATCACATGGCTGAGCTGATCTCCAACTGCTGCAGCACGGAGCCGACATCGCCCCGGCGCGACGTCCGCGAGGCCGTCCGTGAGCGCTACGCCGCGAGCGCCCGTGCTGCGGCGACGGGCAGCTCGTCCGGCTGTTGCGGGGCCTCCGAGGTCGCCCTGACCGACGCGCGCGGCGCGCAGGTCTTCGGCGACGCGCTCTACGAGGGCGTCGAGGCCGACGGCGCCGTGGCCGACGCCGTGTCGGCATCGCTGGGCTGCGGCGTGCCGACCGCCGTCGCCGACCTCCACGCGGGAGAGGTCGTCCTGGACCTCGGATCCGGTGCGGGCGCCGACGTGCTGCTCTCCGCGCAGCGTGTCGGGCCGACCGGCAAGGCGTACGGGTTGGACATGACCGACGAGATGCTGGAGCTCGCCCGAGCCAACGCGGCCAGGGCCGGCGCGGGGAACGTCGAGTTCCTGAAGGGGTACATCGAGGAGGTCCCGCTGCCCGACGGCGCCGTCGACGTGGTCATCTCCAACTGCGTCATCAACCTCGCCGGAGACAAGGACCGGGTGTTCGCCGAGGCGGCCCGCGTGCTGAGGCCGGGGGGTCGCTTCGCCGTCTCCGACGTCGTGGCCGACGCCGACATGGACGAAGCCACGCGCGCCGACATGGCCGCCTGGACCGGCTGCATCGCCGGGGCGCTCACGCGCGCCGAGTTCGAGCGCGGCCTGCGGGCGGCCGGCTTCGCCGACGTGGAGATCACCGAGACGCACCGCGTCCACGAGCACGCCTCCTCCGCGATCGTGCGGGCGCGCAGGGCGGCGTGAGCGACGTCGGCGGAGCGCCCGATCTCGGGCGCCGCACGGTCACCGAGGCGATCGCCGCGTTCGCGCTCGTCTTCTGCGTCGGCGGGGCGGCCGCGGCCGCCGCGTCGCACCACGCAGTCCTCGGCCTGCCGGCGCAGGCCGCGGTCTCGGGCCTGGCGGTCATGGCGCTGATCTACGCGACCGGCCATCTCTCCGGCGCGCACATCAACCCGGCGGTGACGATCGCCTTCACCGTCACCCGGCACTTCCCGCGCCGGGAGGCCGCGGCGTACATCGCGGCCCAGCTCGTCGGCGCGGCCGCCGCGGGCGGGGTGCTCCTGGCCGCGTGGCCGGATGCTCCCGGCGGGCTGGGCGCCAACGTCGCCGCGGTCGCCACGCCGACGGCCCTGCTGTACGAGGCGCTGCTGAGCGCGTTGCTGATGTTCGTGATCGTCGCCGTGGCGACCGACACCCGGGCCGTCGGCGCCGGCGCGGCGATCGCGATCGGCGGCGTCGTCACGCTCGACATCCTCGTCGGCGGCGGCGTGTCGGGCGCGAGCATGAACCCCGCTCGCTCGTTCGGCCCCGCGCTGGCGTCCGGCACCTGGACGCACTTCTGGATCTACGTCGTCGGGCCCGTTGCCGGCGCGACGATCGGCGCCGCGGCGTACCAGTACGTCCGTTCGCCGCGCGCCCCGCT
>JAOPZP010000091.1 GCA_025964055.1 Conexibacter sp. | reverse complement strand
CTTTTGACACTGTGTCAAGGACCGGCCGGTATCGTGGACGTCATGGCCGAAGAGGACCCCCGCGCCGCCTCGCCGGTCGCCCACCGCGAGGGCCCGGCGACCGCCAAGCGCGCGCAGGTCCAGGCCGCGGTCCTGGCCGCGACCGAGCAGCTGCTGGCCGAGGGCTCGTCGTACGCCGACCTCAACGTCGAGCGCATCGCGACCGCGGCCGGCATCTCGCGCACCGCGTTCTACTTCTACTTCGCCGACAAGCGCGACCTGCTGATGCGCCTGGCCGGCGACGTCACCGAGCTGCTCTACCGCCAGGCCGACATCTGGTTCTCCGGGGAGGGCGCCGATCCCGAGGACGAGATCCGCGAGGCGCTCACGCGCATCGCCGTGCTCTACCAGGAGCACGGCACGCTGATCCGCGCGATCGTCGAGGTCTCGACCTACGAGGAGGACATCGCGACGTTCTGGCGCGGCCTGCTCAACCAGTTCGTCGACGCGACCGCGCGGCGCATCGAGCGCGAGGGCCAGCCGCTGCCGGGCTCGGCGAAGGCCACGGCCTTCGCCCTGACCTGGATGGTCGAGCGCACGTACTACCAGCAGTTGGTCCAGGAGCAGCCGCTCCCGGAGGCCGAGGTCGTCGAGGCGATCGTGGGCATCTACCGCAACACGGTCTACGGCGTCCGGCCGTAGCGGCCGGGCGCGCGCCTAGCCCTTGCGCTGCAGGGCCTCGAACTCGCCGGTCTCCATCTGCTGCTTGACCGCCGCGTCGACCTCCGTCTGGCTCACGTCGGGACGGACGCGGCGGATGCGGACGGCGCTCAGGCGCCGGAGCTTGAGGATCTCCAGCACGTAGACGAGGTACGCGCTGGCCGCCGCGACGACGAGCGCGAAGCCGGCGACCACGAGCGACCAGCCGGTGTGGAGGTGGCCGTGGTTGTCGGAGTACGGGATGAACCGCAGGCCGACGGCGAAGCCGCCGAGCAGCAGCGTCCAGGCGTAGAGGTAGACCAGCGTCCGCCGCTCGCTGAAGCCGATGCGGCTGAAGCGATGGTGGAAGTGGTTGGCGTCGGCGATGTAGACCTTGCGGCGGTACTTCATGCGCTTGAGGACCACGAAGGTCGTGTCGAGGAACGGGACGGCCAGCACGACGAGCGGGATGACGAGGGCGAGGACGGCCTGGGTCTTGACCGCGCCCTCGACCGCGACGCAGCCGAGCAGGAAGCCGAGGAGGTTCGCGCCGCAGTCGCCCATGTAGATCGACGCGGGCGGGAAGTTGTGCACCAGGAACCCGGCGGCGGCTCCCGCCGTGCAGGCGGCGAGGATCGCCGCGTGGCTGCGCTCCAGGTCGAAGGCGATGATCGAGAACGCGACCGCGGCGATCGCGCAGACCCCGGCGGCGAGGCCGTCCACCCCGTCGGAGAAGTTGACGACGTTCATCATGGCCACCAGGCCGATGACGGTGATCGGCCCGCCGAGCGAGCCGAAGTCGATCGCCCCGAGGAACGGCAGCGTGATGTTGGTGGCCTCGACGCCGAAGGCGACCGGGACGATCGCGGCCGCCACCTGGCCGAGGAGCTTGACGGCCGGGTGCAGGTCGAAGCGGTCGTCGAGCGCTCCGACGAGCGTGATCAGCGCGGCGCCGACCAGGATCCCGACGAAGCGGTCCTGCGTGCGCGAGGTCGTGTCGATGAACAGCAGGCCGGCGACGAGTGCGCCGGTGAAGATCGCCAGGCCGCCCAGCAGCGGCGTGGACTCCCGGCCCAGCCCGCGGGCCTTGGGCTGGTCGACGGCGCCGACGCGGCGGGCGAAGCGCGCCGTCAGCGGGGTCAGAGCCGTCGCCACCGCGAAGGCGACGACGAACGCGTAGACCGCCTGGAGCTCCGACATACGTCGCAGAGGGTATTCGCCGCCGCGGCGTGCGAGGCTTCCGCGGCGGTGCGCATCCTCCTCGTCACCCAGATGTGGCCCTCGGCGGCCCAGCCGGACCTCGGCAGCTTCCTGCTGCCGCTGCGTCGGGAGCTCGTGGCGCTCGGCCACGAGGTCGAGGTCGCCGCCATCTCCCGGCGCGGCGGCTCGCCGCTGAAGTACGCGCGGCTGACGGCCGATGCGGTGCGGGCCGCGCGCCGGTGGCGACCCGATGTGGTGTTCGCCCACTTCCTCTTCCCGGCGGGTGCTGCCGGCCTGGCCGCAGCGCGCGCGGCGGGCGTTCCGCTGGTCGTCATGGCGCACGGGACCGACGTCGCCAACCTCGATCGGGCGCCGCTGCGCGCGCTCACCCGGCCCGTCGTGCGCGGCGCCGCGAGGGTCATCGCCAACTCGCGCTGGCTGGCCGGGCGGCTGGAGGCTCGCTATCCCGGCCTGAGCTGCGAGGTGTGCGACCTGGGCGTCGACCTGCGCGAGTTCGCGCCCGATGCGGCGCCCGCGGCGTGGCCGGGCGACGGGCCGCATCCGCGCCTGCTGTGCGTCGGCTCGTTGATCGAGCGCAAGAACGTCGTCGGGCTGGCCGACGCGTTCGCCGAGCTCGGCCGCGGGTCGCTCGTGTTCGTGGGCGACGGGCCGTTGCGCGGTGCGCTCGACGGCCGCCCGGGCGTGACCGTCGTCGGCCGTGTGCCGCACGCCGAGGTCCCGTCGTGGATCGCGGCCTGCGACGTGCTCTGCCAGCCCTCGCTGGTCGAGCCGTTCGGGCTGGCCGCGCTGGAGGCGATGGCGCTGGCGCGCACGGTGGTCGCGACGACCGCGGGCGGTCCCCCGGAGTTCGTGACGCCGGAGGCGGGGGTGCTCGTGGCGCCGGGGGATCACGCGGCGCTGGTGGCGGGGTTGGAGCGGGCGGTGGCGATGCCGGTGCCGAACCGCGCGGCGCGGGTGGCGGCCGCGGAGCACGACGTGGTGCGGCAGGCCGGGCGGATGGCGGGGGTGCTGGGGGCGGCGGTGCGGCGCGGGCGCTGAGGGCGCGCGGTTCCGGCGCTGATCGTGCCGCGGCGCGTGGTTCGGGGGCAGTGACAGGGAGGTTGGAGTCGGTCCCGGCGCCCGGGGTCTGCCGCAGGCGCCGGGGTCCGCCCCGAGGGTCCATGTCGTCTGGCCCGGGACATGGCCGGGTCAGACGACACGGATCGCCCGCCCCGGCGCCCGCGGAGGACCGGCCGCGCCGGCGCCCCCGGTCACGCACTCGTCGTTGCCCTCAAACCACGCGCAGCGGCACGACCAGCGGCAGAGCTGGGCGCCGCGAACGCACGCTGCAAACTCTGCCTAAGCCGCCGCCCCTGCCCCCAGCTGCTCGTACAGCGGATACCGGTCCGCGATCGCGCTCACGCGCTCGGCCAGCTCGTCGCGCTGCGCGTCGAACGAAGGCGTCAGCGCGGTCGCGATGATCTGGCCGACCTCGCGGAAGTCGTCGCCCTGCAGGCCTCGCGTCGCGAGGGCGCTCGTCCCGACGCGCAGCCCGCTGGTCACGGCCGGCGGCCGCGGGTCGAACGGGACGGCGTTGCGGTTGACGGTGATGCCGATGTCGTGCAGGCGGTCCTCGGACTGCTGGCCGTCGATGTCTGACTCGCGCAGGTCGACGAGCGCCAGGTGCACGTCGGTCCCGCCGGTCAGCACGTTCACGCCGTGGCCGGCGGTCAGCAGGCCCTCGGCGACCGCCTGGGCGCCTTCGACCGTGCGGCGCTGCCGCTCGGCGAACTGCTCGGTCGCCGCGATCTTGAACGCGACCGCCTTGCCCGCGATGACGTGCTCCAGCGGCCCGCCCTGCTGACCCGGGAAGACGCCCGAGTTGATGGCCTTGGCGTACTGCTCGCGGCAGAGGATCAGGCCGCCGCGCGCGCCGCCGAGCGTCTTGTGGACGGTCGAGGTCACGACGTCGGCGTAGGGCACCGGGTTGGGGTGCACGCCCCCGGCGACCAGGCCGGCGAAGTGGGCCATGTCCACCATCAACAGCGCGCCGACCTCGTCGGCGATCTCGCGGAAGCGCGGGAAGTCCAGGTGGCGCGGGTAGGCCGACCAGCCGGCGAGCAGCAGCTTGGGGCGGCGCTCCTTGGCGATCCGCTCGACCTCGTCCATGTCGATCAGCGACGTCTCGCGGTCGACCTCGTACGGCGCGATGTCGTACAGCCGGCCCGACACGTTGAGCTTCATGCCGTGGCTGAGGTGCCCGCCGTGGGGCAGCGCGAGGCCCATGATCGTGTCGCCGGGCTGCAGCAGCGCGTGGTAGACCGACGCGTTGGCCTGTGCGCCGGCGTGCGGCTGGACGTTGGCGTGCTCGGCGCCGAACAGCGCCTTGGCCCGGTCGATGGCCAGCTGCTCGATGATGTCGACGTACTCGCAGCCGCCGTAGTAGCGCTTGCCCGGATAGCCCTCGGCGTACTTGTTGGTCAGCACGCTCCCCTGGGCCTCGAGGATCGACTGCGGGACGAAGTTCTCGCTGGCGATCATCTCGAGCGTGCGCTGCTGGCGACCCAGCTCGAGGGCGATGGCGTCGGCGACCTCGGGATCGACATCCGCCAACGGGCGGGTGAAGAAGTCGGGGCTCAGATCGGAAGACACGGCGGACTCCTTTGGGGTTTCCGATGGATGCCCAGGCGCGCGGCAGGGTGAAGGCGTCGCTCCCCGGAGGTCGGTTCCTCCCATGGCGCCAGTCGCGACGCCTCGAAGATACCAGCGCGCGCGGCGCCGGTCAGGCTTCCGAGCGGACCGCGGAGCCGTCGAGCTCGGAGATCTGACCCACGCGCCGGGCGTGGCGCCCGCCCTCGAAGGAGGTGCGCAGGAAGCGCTCGACGATCGCCTCGGCTTCGGCCGGCGCCAGGCGCGCGCCCGAGAGCGTGACCGCGTTGGCGTCGTTGTGGCGGCGCGCCATCTCGACCTCGGCCGGGTCGTGCGCGTTGACGGCGCGGACCCCCGCGACCTTGTTGGCGACGATCGCGACGCCGACGCCCGACCCGCACGCCAGCACCGCCCGCTCGGCCTGGCCGTCGCCGACCAGGCGCGCGGCCTGCTCGGCGAACGCCGGGTAGTCGACGGAGTCCGGCGTGCCGGTCCCCACGTCGACGATCTCGTGCCCCTCCGCGAGCAGCACGTCCTTGACGTGCTCCTTGAGGTGGTAGCCCGCGTGGTCGGACCCGATGGCGATCACCATGTCGCGCGCAATCTACCGCGCGGCGCACGCCAGGGGAACGCCCGATCAGGTGATCAGCCCGTCGAGCGCGGCGACGACGCAGCCGTGCGCGACCGCGCCCTCGCGCAGGATCTCCCACGTGCCGTCGGCCTCGAAGCCGCGCAGGTCGATCACGGTCGAGGCGGTGCCGTCGAGCTCGCCCGCGTCGAGGAGCAGGTCGGCCTCCTCGCGGATCGCCTCGGCGACGTCCTCCAGGCGGCAGGGATCGGGGCCGCCGGAGGGGTTCGCGCTGGACTGCAGCACCGGCCAGCGGACCGCGCCGAGCGCCGCGGTCGCCGGGCCGAGCGCGGGGACGCGCAGCCCCAGGGTCGCGAGGTCCGGCCCGCAGGCCAGCGGGAAGCGACCCGCCGGGTTGGGCAGCAGCAGGGTGACCGCGCCCGGCATCAGGGACTCCAGCCCCGCGACCGTGCGCGGGCCGAGCTCGGGGAGCGCGGCCAGCGCCAGCTCGAGCGAGAAGAACAGGACCGCGGCCGGCTTGTCGGGCCGCCGGCCCTTGATCGCGTAGAGGCGCTCGACGGCCTCGGGCGTGTCGGGCTCGCACGCCAGGCCGTAGACCGTGTCGGC